>JADLGZ010000151.1 GCA_020849075.1 Fimbriimonadaceae bacterium
CACTGAACGCCGTATCACCCAAGATCAGGTTGCCCGATAGCGTCTGACCGGTAGGGCCGCCCGGCAAGAGGCGTAGGCCACGATAGTTCTGGTTGCTGGGTGCGGTTTGCAGGAGGGTGGCCGTACTGAGGGCGTCCGAACCTCCGTCCGTAACTTGATAAATCCTACTAGGAGTTGTTGCCGTTGTGCCGCTCACGACTTCGGTCGTGATGACAGCAAAATTGTTGCCTCCTAGGTGGGTGATGGCGCGGCACCCCGAGGGTAGAGCCGTTGCGATCACGTAGGCTTCCGTCCAAACCGAGCCATCAAAAGTGAACTTGTGGATACCACCACCAGAGGCCACCCCTCGGTCATCCGTGACGTAGACCGTGTTCGCATCGGCAAACACGAAGTCGTAGGGCGAACCCCCTGCGATCGGAGCAATGGATGCCGAGGCGGCCGCGGAAGTTGGCAAGCCCGAGTACTTGTTGAGACCGGTTGCGGCACCGCTTCCTGTGGTGTAGTAGAGATCACCCGCATAGATACCCAGGTGCCGGACGTTGAACGGATCTGGTGTCTGGGATACGACCGTGTTCGTGCCATCGGCGAGCACGTATTGCACGCCACCATTCTGAGCGGCAGTTCCGGATCCGGCTGACCAGAAATTCGTTCCATCCGTTACCACCGATCGGGGAGTATTGCTGGAGTTAATTGCGTTGTTTGAAATCAGCGTGACGGTGCCAGCGACCGGAATCTTGGCGATCAATCGCGGAACGGCTGCGGCGCTTGAGCTTGAAAGTCCGGTGATGCCGCTGTCCGCGTCATAACCAACGATTGTCAAGAATCCTGCGTTATAGTTGAGGTTCAGTCCCGAACTCGTGTTCCAAGGGTACACAAATCGCCCAGCACCCGACGAAGGGAAGGCGATTGATGAAACCGGGAGTGAATTCGGAGTGAGGTCGAATTCCTTTAACGTGACCGGGCCGCTTGCACCGGAACCCGTAATGGTGATGTCTACCGCTGCAACGACGAGATTGCCAAGCGTGAAATTGGTGGTCTGAGCAAAAGCACTACCGGCAAGCAACACTCCGGCAAGGATGGGGAAGGTCTTGTTCATGGGGTTCTCTGGAAACGCGACGCGCTCCAGTCCTAATTATAATAGCTAAGGCGGCTGGAAACCAACCCTCAGCGCTCCACCCCAGTAACCTTCCCGTATAATTGCGTGGCTTTTGTTAAGGGTTTTTCACCTCAAGGCACACTAACCGATTCGCAAAGCTGGCAGCATAGATTCGTGAGCCCTCGACAGCGCTCGTGCTTAGGGCGTGCCCTGAGCCAAGGCGGAACTGCCCGATCAGCTTCCCGTCCCCTTGTTTAAGTACGTTCACAACCCCCGGGACGCTGTTGATGGTCACAAACCCATTGCCTGCTCTTGCGCACGAATCGTAAATCGTGTAACCCGTCTTGGTCATCCATATTTCTTTGCCATCAACTGCACTCGCGCACCGGACTTCGCCTTCGCCATCACCTAAGCAGCCGACGAAGACCCGATCGCCTACGACGCACGGACCGCTATGCCCGTACTTTTGCCCCGTCGAGGCCACTTCGAACAGTTTCTTCCCCGTTGCAATATCGAATTTGAAGAGGCCATTCCCGTTTGCCACAACATACACGGCCCCATCTGCGATGAAGGGGGATCCGATGGCCGGCGAGAATGCGAAAGTACGCTCTTGACACGGATTACGCCATCGAATCTTGCCTGATTCCCATTCAAGGCAATACAAGTGACTATCCCAGCACCCCTGAATGAATGAGTTCCCATCCGTAGCGGCGACGCTCTGCCCAAAGTTCGTTGAGCCGTCTGGCATTGGAGTCTGCCACCTTACTTCTCCGCTACCTGCGTCAAGCCCGAAGAAGGCTCCATGATTGGCGATGAAGACTACTTCGTTGATCATTGCGGGACCGGCGTATACCGGGCCAGGCAGTTTCCGCTTCCAGAGAACGATGCCCGATTTCCGATCGAGTGCATACAGATGACCATCAGACGACCCTACGAATACATGCTTTTCGGTGGCAAGAGGGGTTGAATGGCAATAGCCCCCCAGATGGCGACGCCAAACTTCCCGACCGGCGGCCTTCTCGAAGCACAAGACCGATCCGTCCATCGTGCTGACGAGGATGTGGCCCCCTTGACCGACAACGTGGCTCATGACTCCTCCTGGCAGGTCCTTTGCCCATACCCGCTTTACGGAAGAAGACTCGGTTTCAGTCATCAACTGCTCGATTCTTGGCGAGTCAGGTTGCCGAGCGTCCAGCTCATGGTAGCCAGCCGTTTGGTAAGCGACCGACTGAACCCCTTCAGTCTTCATCCAAGGCCCCCCATCCAACCGATACTCACTACCCGCTGGCAACCCCGAAACAAGCTCTGATTTCAATCTCCAAGCCTTCGTCTTGGTGCTCGGTCCAAGCTCGCCCTTTGCGATGGGCTTCAAACCATGCTCAGTCGTTCGGCGTGACACAGCGAAGGTTTGCTTGGCGAGGTCAATGTCAATAATGCAGTAACTCAGTTGATACAGGCCTTTGTTCATGAGGGCAAGGCGGCCCTCAACCTCCCATCGTAAGTCGCTATGCCCATGGGCACAACCGATAAGCTTAACGTTGTAATCCCTAAGGTGCCTTATCAGCTCTAACTCATTGTCGATCTGCACAACTTCGCGACCCACCCAGTGGTGCCCAAAGACAAAAATGGGGGCCTCCTTTCCAATGATCTTGAGCGTCCGTTGTAGCCACTCGACTTGGGGAGTCGCCACGTTGCCCCAATGTGATAGTGGAGCGGTCGTGTCGAGCAGGATGAACCAACACCCTTCCTGCTCAAATGCTCGGTAGGGCTTGCCAAAGGAAGATTCGAAGATGAGCGGACCCTGAGGCGACCAGCGCACATCATGGTTCCCCGGACAGTGATGCACCTTGAGGCCAGAGTCTTGCACCAGTTTTCGATAGAGGTCCACTTGGTCCTTCCAGCCCTGATCCGTTACATCACCGGCGTTGATACAAAAGGCTGGAGCTAATCCCGCGATCTCGGTAAGCATCGCTCGGTTCTCGTCAACATTTCGTCCGACTGCCACATGAGTATCGCTAAAGTAGGCAAACCGCAAAACTTTCGGAGCCGGTCCCATAGCAAACGCCTTCGCCGTAGGGAGCAGAGCCGTCCCGGCACCGATTTGAAGGACCTGCCGCCGTGAAAGAGCCATTCGCTCAGTATATTCCGCGTTCAAGACTTGACCCAAGAGCCAAGTATCATTACCAGGATTCTCCAAAATGACGGAATAATCATCCGCAATTTGCGGACATCCCATATAATAGCGAGACGGAATGAAGGTTCCGCCAAATAAGGTTTGTCAAAAGACATGATTTTGGCTCCGATGAGCCTTTTTGGGAGTTGAATCTATGAAGAAACTACTATTACTTTCTGCGTTGGCTGTCGGTCCTGCTGCTTCGTTTGCTGTGAACTGGGCGGAGACTGAGGCTAACGACACTTGGCTTACTCCGAATGTCACAACGGGTGTCGTCGCTGGCGATACATTCAGCGGTGTAACAACTGGTACTAGCACCACGACTGCTGGCCTTGCCTCGGCAGACCACTTCAAAGTTGGAATGGCGGCTCAGGCGATGGGCATTTACCGAAACCGACTTGAGTTGACAAACTCGCCAGGTCACGTCGGTGCCTTGGTTGGTCGAACGTCTTCCACGACGTCTATGGCTTCTTCGGCTATCCAGTCGACGAGCACCACGACCTCCCCTGCTCGTTTCAACCAATGGTATAGCTTCGGTACGGCTCACGAGGTCCTTTACAAAGTGACCGGTGCGGCTACAACAACAGCTGGCTACAGCGCTGTCCTGACTCAAAGCTTGGTCACTCCAACTGTGTTGGCAGCCATCACTGCCGGATCACATACCCTGCACGTTGGCATGTCGGGCGGTACGACTGACTCGGAAATCATGATCTTCGATACGGCTGGTAACGTTCTCGGCCTCAACGATGACATTGGTACCGGTACAGCAACGTTGAACTCGCAAGTTGTTTTCAACTTCGTTGCGGGTCAGCAGTACATCATTGGAGTTGGACGACACAACACGGCTTCTAACAGTGCCCAGGCTCCTGGAGATTACCAAGGCGCAAGCTACTTCACCACTGGGAATTACGTCGCGTCTAGCAGCTCCTCTACAGCTACGACGACTGCGATCCTTTCGCTCGACGGTAACGCGGTAGGAACCAGCGTCTGGAATCCAGCGGGAGCCGCTACCGACCACTACAAGGTTGATTTCTACACGGTTCGTGCCGTGCCAGAGCCAACATCGATGGCCGCTCTCGGGCTTGGCGTTGCCGCCCTTGCTCGTCGTCGTCGCAACAAGAAGTAACCCCAACCCGCAAGGTGAAGCAAGACCCTCGGCTTCGGCTGGGGGTCTTCTTCTTGGGTTGAGTGGGGCGACATACCAGAAGACACAGAGTCCCGCCCAATCTGCTATAATCTAAGTTCGCGCCAAGCGCGACACGCAGATCGAGGCAATCCACCTGAAAAGCTCTGTGCACCGGATTCTCCGGTGGTGGCCGAATAATTCGATCTCACGAGAATCATATGGCAACCTATCGAGGACGAAAAACTGACATCTGCCGAACCGTCGGCTTTAACATATGGGGCAAGGCAAAGTGCCCGAGCAATAAGCGACCCTACGCGGCTGGCCAACATGGCCCGGAAAAGAAGGATCGTATCCGCCGAAGCGAGTATGGTGAGCAACTTTTGGCCAAGCAGGTCATTCGCCGCTATTACAACGTGATGGAGAAGCAGTTCTACCGCACGTTCCAAACCGCCAGCAACATGCGTGGCAACACGGGTTTGAACTTCCTTCGCCTCCTTGAGTTTCGGCTCGCCACCATCGTTTACCGCTTGGGCTACGCCAAGAGCATCTTCCAAGCTCGCCAGATGGTCAGCCACTGCCACATCACGGTTAATGGCAACATGGTGAACATTCCCAGCTACCAAGTAAAACTCGGTGATGTTGTTGGGGTGCGCGGCCGCGACAGTAGCAGGGGCATCGCCCGCCAGAGCTCCTATGAGGGAGCTGCCGTTCCGGCCTACATCGAGGCGGACGTGCCGAACATGACGGGCAAGATCATTGCGTTGCCCGAGCCCGAGGACTTCCCCTCCTTCTTCAAGGTCACCCAAGTCGTCGAATTCTACGCTCGATAATTCCTTATCGTGCGGGTCAGTAGTCGGTAAGTCAGTTGGACTTACCGACTTTTCATTGAAGCCCTGACCTTGTTCCTGGTTTGGTGACCGGAATCTTGGCGAGCCAGTCGGGCACTTCGTCTTCGGCGTAGGAGTTTGCCCCGACCTTATGGGCGGCATAGATCGGCGCACCGAGTTCAACTCCCTGGTCGGAGCGATCAATGAGGACCCCGATCCCAACGATTTCCGCCTGAACTTGCAGAAGCTCTACGACTTCCCGAACGCTAGTACCCGTCGTGAGGACATCATCAACGACCAGAACTCTGGCCCCTTCGGGAACCCTGGCTCCACGGCGGAGTTTCTTTTTGCCATCTTCACTCTCGACATACAACGCAGGCAAGCCCATCAAGCGGGCAACTTCAAAGGCGATAATGATGCCGCCCGTGGTCGGTCCGGCTACCAGCGTCACACCCTGATCCCGAAAGTGATCTGCGATTTCGGAACACAACGCACTCAGGACATCCGGCCGTTCCAACACTCGAAACTTCTCAAAATAGACGTCGCTATGCCGACCGCTCGTCAGCAAGAAGTGTCCTCGCAGAACAGCACCAGAATCGTTCAAGAGCTGCTCCAGGTTCATGCATTGCCCTTCCTGACGGCATCACTGTAGTTTCGGCGTCGATACCAAGCGCTCAGGAAGCCTCCGACCAGCATAATTCCCGTGCCCCACCAAACCAATGAGGGCAGCGGCTTATAGAATAATTCCATCGGCACGACCGGGTTCGTATAGTAGAGCTTGATGGTGGCGGAATGATCGGCGGCATCAATACGAGTTAGTTCGTACGCAAATTCACCTTGCTCGGCAACCTCGAATCGAGGGCGTCCGTCCTCTAGCCGCATCGAGGGGCGAACTTGCGCCTTGTGTCCATTGGGGTCAGTAACCTCCAAGAGGGCCACAAATCTCGTGCCCGCCATACCCGCTTCGCCCTCTCGCTCCATCTTCAGATACTGGATCTCATGGCCTTCAAAACGGCTGCGTTGGCCCACTTTGAACGTGGTTGGCTCGGTTGCATCAAGCACCAAGGGGTATGCCGTCAGATACAGATCATGGAGGGGGCGGTGAAAGATGAAAGGCCGGACGGTTGGGCTCGGCTCCTCGGAGCTGGAGCTTTCGGTGTAGAACAACGTCGGCTCGCCTTGCAGCGTCTCCCCTCGCCCCTGCAGTGAGACTCGCAATCGATTCTCACGATCCATATAGTTCTTACCGGTGATGCCCTTGACGTCTACCGTATAGCCAAGAGCCTGCCCCGGATGGTTCAATTGAGCCGTAAACTCTACCTTCTTCTCGAAGCCCCGGCTGACAATCAAGCCGAGTAAAGTCAACACGACCCCCAAATGCGAGAGAAAGGCCCCCGCTTGCATTGGCGCGCGCCGAAGGACTTCAACAAGGCGAACAAGGTTGGCCAACGCACCGAACAGACAGAGCCAAGCTAGAAATAGTATCCAGGGGATCGTCGGAATCAAGCCCCATGGCGCCTTGATCGTCTGTGACATCTCGGGCCCCATCCCAAAGGGTACCGAGCGCAGCACAAACATGCCGATACCCAAGAACCCAAAACTCAGGGCCAATGGCGTGCTGACCCGGTTCCAGACTTGCTTCAATGTCATTGGGCGCCAGGCCAAGTACGGGGTGATCCCCATCAAGAATGCGATGCCGACAAAGAACCACGGCGACACCTGGTTATAGAGTCGTTCCTCAACCACACTCGGTTTCTGGCCCCTGAGGGACATGATAAGAGGAACACTCATGCCGATGCCACTCGCAATCGCCAACATGGTCAAGAGAACGATTCCCGTACTGTAAGCGGAACCACGATCAAAACCTGTTCCATCCGGGGTCCGCTGGTCCTTGGGATCAGAGTGTCTTCGATCCAACAATCCACGTCGCACAGCGGCAACAATGGTCACGGCGAAACTGACGAGGCCAAGCCCAATCAAAACGTACAAGGCTCCTCGATCCATGCTCGCAAAACTGTGCACGCTGGTATCGCCCAAGAATCCTGAGCGAGTGAGGAAAGTGCCGTAGATGAAGCTGAGTAAGCCCATCGCTCCGAGCACGGCATTGGCGATCCGCCAAGTACCACGGGCTATCTGAATGAAGATTCCGTGGATAAAGGCAACCATGATCAGCCAGGGAATCAGCGCGGCATTCTCCACGGGATCCCACATCCAAAATCCACCCCAACCCAGCGTTTCGTATGCCCAGAAGCCACCCATGCATAGGCCAACCCCCAACAATGTCGCCGAGAGGATCGCCCAAGGCCTAACAATTCGAAGCCAGCTCTTCAGATCGCCATGAATCAGAGCAGCAACCGCAAGCGCAAAGACAACTGTCAATGAACCAAAGCCAGAAAAGATCGTGGGCGGATGGATTTGCATCCAATAGTTGATAAGTGATGGGTTGAGCCCGGCTCCATCGGGTGGCATTTTGCCAGCCGTAATCTCCGCCAGTTCCTTTGGAGCTATCCACAACTTAAAGGGAGATTCGTAAGCAAGAATTGCCGCCAAGGAGCCCAGGAAGCCACTGTACAAGACCAGAAACCAACGCAGATACGGGCCCGCCGAGCGTATTGAGAGCAGGCCGAACAGGCCCGACATCACAGCCCAAAGGAGGAAACTTCCCTCCTGACCACCCCAGATGGCGGCAAATCGAGAGCCTATCGAAAGCCAGTTGTCACTGTGCGAGAACACATACTGAAACTGATACTGGCGATTCATCACCAAGTAGCCCTGAAGCCCAAAGGCGAAGAACAGCGCAAAACATCCGCCGACAAAACTCCGCTTGAAGAATCCTGGCCTATCAGGTTTGAACAGAGCACAAATGACGGAAGCCCAGAAACACGCGAGGGCGAGGATCACCAATCCGCGACCGGATTGTTCGAGTAAAGCGGTATTTGCCGGGATCGGAGGCCACTGAATATCGGGATGCACTACGCCTTGTCCGCCTCATAGCGCGTCGGGCACTTCAGCAACATTCGGTTTGCCTCAAATGCGCCACCGGTCATCTTCCCGATTACGACCACCTTAGTTGCCTCACCCATGTTCGCCGGCGGATTCCCTCGGAACACAACCGGAACAGTGGCTCCTGTCTCGTCTTTAAGTACGAACTTCACGGTCCGCTCACGAGCGGATACCTGCACGGTCTCCTTGAGCATCTCGCCTGGCAGGTGCATACTATCCCCCTTGCTGACCTTCGCCTCGGCGATATTCACATATGGGCTCGCTTGAGAGACGAATGTAAACACCATCCCAGTGATGGCAGCTGATCCGATGAGAAGCGGCAGGATGAGCTTCAGGTTCATGACCTTGACCATTGTACTTCGGATACAATGAACGAAGCCTCCCCATGAAGCCGTTTGCCCCATTTGTTTTGCTCCTTGGAGTATCGCCCCTGAGTCTCGCCCAATCGGCTACACCTGCCCAACGAGAAGGCGTCAAACCAAACCCCGACTTTGGCACGATGCACCTTCAAACTAAGATCGGGAGTTGCAAGTTCTTTAATGGCCAGGGTCGGTTAGAGATTAACTACACCGGTTCCCTACTTCTTCACGGATTTAAGGGGAAGTACATGGTGAGCGGCAAATTGGTCCGGCAATACAACGCGCCAGAGCGAGGGCGCGAACTCTACTACGGCAAGGGAAAGATCGTACTCATTGGGTCGTTCAAATCACTGCAGTGGTTCGGACGCGATCTCAGCGCCGTATGGTACGGCCTGGGGATGGTCCGGCTGAGCGGGGAGTACTACGAGAGCACCTCAAAGCCGGGGACATTTGAGTCCGGATGGTACTGGTACGGCGATCCCAGTAAGCGCCAAGCATGGCCAGCCACGGGAACTTTCGAATATCCGAATCCGGAACGCAAGTACGTTCCGCCGCCGGAACCGCGTCGCCGCGAAGTCCCCAAGACCCGGACCTAAGTGCTCACCCGAACGTTCTCGCATATTCAAGGCATTGGTCGGCAGACAGAGTCTGCCCTTTGGGCTCAGGGATGCGAAACTTGGGATGATTTCCTCTCCGCTCCCGACAGCTATTCCATCGGCGGGGCATCCAGGAAGCTGGTCATTGACCAGCTAGAAGCCTCCCGGCAAGCTCTCGCACAAGGGAATCACCAGTTTTTTGCCAAGGCGCTTGGGCTTGCTGAGGCGTGGCGGGCGTGGCCCGACTTTCGAAACTCGTGCCTGTACTTGGACATTGAAACGGATGGCGGCAACTCCGTAGATGGCATCACAACCATCGGTGCCTATGATGGTCAGCACTTTGTCGCCCTCATCAAAGGTCAAGACTTAGAATCGTTCCGCGACTTAATTACAAACTACTCAATGCTGGTCACCTTTAATGGGCTACAGTTCGACATCCCGGTTCTCCAACGTCGGTTTAGAGATATCCTATTTGATCACATTCACCTTGATGTAATGATTCCGCTCAAGCGACTTGGGTATCGAGGAGGACTGAAGAACATTGAGAAACAAATCGGTATTAGGCGAGCACCCGAAACCGATGGCCTTACCGGGAGAGATGCAATTTGGCTATGGCGGCGTTACCTGAGAGGCGATTCGAATGCCCTTGAACTTCTCATTGCTTATAATCGCGAGGACTGTGTAAATATGGAGGCCCTTGCGAAGGTCGCTTACGAGGGCCTAGAGCGGCTGTATGTTGGCCCGACTCCTTCCCTGTTTAGCAAGGCAAACCAATGATCGTAGACCTCCGTAGCGATACCGTCACCAAACCAACCGCCGAGATGTGGGAAGCCATGCGAGCCGCCGCCCTAGGGGACGACGTGTTGGGCGATGACCCGACCGTTATGGAACTGGAACGAGTCTCTTGCGAGTTGTTGGGTAAGGATGCGGCCGTCTTCGTCCCCAGTGGGACCATGGGAAATCAGATTGCCTTGGCTTCCGCCACGGAACGAGGCGATTGCGCTCTCTTTGAGGAAGAGGCGCACATGCTGTATTACGAAGTTGGCGGGCCAGGGGTTATTGCACAGGTGACGACCCGCACCTGTCCTTCCGTGAATGGCATTATGTCGCCGGCCGAGATCGAGAAGCGCATCCAGGTCACGAGCCTACATACGCCCGGCACTACATTTATCGGTATCGAAAACACCCACAACCGCGCTGGTGGAGCAGTGGTTCCTCTTGATCTTCTTGAGAGTTATCGTGACATCGCCGATCGTCACGGCATCTGGCTACACCTTGACGGCGCCAGGATGTTTAACGCGTGCGCCGATCTCGATTGCGAACCCGCAGCGATGGCTGGCTCATTTGACTCGGTCAACTTCTGCCTCAGCAAGGCCCTTGGCGCACCCGTAGGTTCGGTCCTTTGCGGCCCTGCGCCATTCATCCAGAGAGCCCGCCGATGGCGCAAGCGTCTCGGAGGGGGGATGAGGCAAGCGGGGCTCTTAGCGGCGGCCGGCTTGGTCGGGCTACGGTCGGTTCGCCCTCGGCTTGGTGAAGACCACCAGCGTGCGGTGAGATTTGCAGCAGCGATTGCGGGCGCACCCGGCCTTGATGCTCAGGCACAAACGAACTTCGTGATGATTGACACCCGACGGGCGGCCTCAGAACTTTGCGCCAAGGTTGGCGAACGAGGTGTACTTTGCATGGCCTTTGGTCCTCACCGCATTCGCTGCGTTTTCCACTACGACGTGAACGACGAGCAAGCAGCCTTTGCCGCTCAAGTCTTTCGCGAAAGCGTTTAGTTCAAAGGGGCGGCTATCCGCCCATCCCCTTGAACAAACCATCGCGCAAGAACTCCACCACGACGAAGTACATACGGTCAATCAGCAAAGCAAATCGCCCCATCACCGTGCTCCCGAACATCGCGCCAAAGCCAACCATCAGGAGCCAGCGACCTAACTTTGTGAAGCCGTTGATGAACTTACCCTTTTGCTCAAAGCTGAAAAGGAAGTAGGTTAATACGCTCAGCAACGTAATCAGAAAGATGATATTGCTGACTGCTTGGCTCGTGTAGACCTCTTGCCCCACCTTTGCCGACATTGCCGCCATGGCGCCTTGGACACTGTCTGCAGAGACGCTATGTTGCTTGGCAAACTCGACCACTCCATCTGTGCTCATCCGGAAGTTGTGCGACAGAGCCGTCAAGGCGTCCGGGGTCAAGCCCGTCGCCGCAGACATTGAGGTCGTATCGGCTGGGCTCAGGGCAACTGAGCTAGGCATGAAGACCGAGTTCGTCGTTGTAGGCAGAATCGGCTTCATCGCCTTCTGCAATTGAGGGCCGTAGGTCTGCCAGAAGACCTGAAGTTGTTGTCCACCCCAGAAGCCCAAAATGATGCCAATTGGGATTCGGCTCATCCAATTGTGTCGCTTACTGAATACGGTGTATCCAAGCAACCCGACAGGGA
The DNA here is from genome assembly GCA_020849075.1 of Fimbriimonadaceae bacterium. Lineage (GTDB taxonomy): Bacteria > Armatimonadota > Fimbriimonadia > Fimbriimonadales > Fimbriimonadaceae > JAFLBD01. The sequence continues at coordinate 11,625 of JADLGZ010000151.1, forward strand.
TCAAGAGCGCGAACAAGTAGTACCCAGGCGTAGAGGGTTGAGCGGGCGAAGTTGCCGTTGCGGCGACTTCCGTCTTTCCGACCATCACATTCCACCAATTCGCTTCTAAGGTTTCCTTCCAAAGCGCGTAGATGGAAAAGCCAACCGCAAGACCGATGTAAATGTGTTCCACCAATCGGTAAAACTTGTTCTCACGGTACAGAACACTGTAGAGAGCTAGGGTGGCGATCACCCCGACGGTGACCTTGGCGAATTCGAAACTCACTTTGCGCCTCCTTTCTTCTTTTGCATAAGCAAGCCAACATTTCCAAGGACAACAGCCGCGATCATAAGGATCAGGGCCGCGTGAAGCGATGCAAAGTAGCTCATTCCTCGATCAAGCGGTTTCAAGGACTCCGGTAGTGGAGCAATCTTCCCCGAAAACTGGGGAGCTTTCACAAACGGCTCCTTACCGTCGGCGCTGTAATTCACACCACGAGACATCATCGTCTCCATCTCTACCACGCCGCGCAAACCTCCTGACTGCCCAGCCACTTGACCGCTGTTATAGTAGATGAGGGACTCAGGAGCCATGACCCCGGTGACCATTTGTCCAATCTTCGTGCCCTTACCGGACATGCGTTGAACCATGATGTCAAGGCTCGCTGAAGCGGTAACGATCACAACCATGCCGAGGTCCTTACTCGTCTTGATATTCTTTAAGACCGGAGACTCGTACACACTTCGTTGCTGACCAGCCGCCGGGTCAAATGCCGTTTTGCTGGCAAAGGCTTGGCGAAAGTTTGTGGTGACTGACTGCCACATAGAGGCAGGGTCGGTAAACAGCCCCAAGGCAACATAGTCGTCCCATGGCTTCAGTTCCGGTAATCCTGCAGCCTTGAATTGGCTATTGAGCCGAGCTATGGAATTCAGGGCTACCTGGGGCGCTTGGGCGTCGCCGCCACTGAGCAAAACGAACTTCAGATTCCGGAACCTCGCAATCTTGAGAAAAGCCTCAAACTGCCCGGCGCTTTCGCCTCGCGTGCTCACAGTCCAGTCGGATTCTATGAGAACCGTACTCCCCTCGGGCAACTGCATTAAGTTGATGTAGAGATCTTGCGTGCTGGTCTTCGTGAGAGTCGGAATGATCGTACACGATGATGGCAAGAAGAACGGGATTGACACGGCAAGTGCCAATAGCAAGTACATCAGATAACGATTGATATTAAGTAACTTCTCCATTAGTTACCTCCCGACTTTTCAAGGCTCAGCCATAGCCGAAGACCCATACTCAACGCTCCAATACCAATTCCCCAACCGAGGGCCATGATGCCCGGCCCTTGGACATTGGTCTCAATCCATCGGCTGACCTCGGCCAACGCAAAATTGTTCATAAAGTGCCCTGGGTTCCCGCCAGTTATTCGGTCAATCACGCCCTTGGATAGGTAGTACTCCGCAAGACCCATGAGCGAAAGCATAACAATGAGGGCGGTTCCTAGAAGGACCGTTGATTCGACGGATCGAATTCGGAAAGCTCGATAAGCAGCAAACAAGATGAAGAACGCAATGCTACTGAACATTGCGGCGTCCATCGCCTGCAACATCCCATCGAAGAGAAAGTCCTTGGCATATTGGAAGAAACCCCAATTGGCTTGATCCACGAGCTTTGGATTGTTCTGGTTTTGATAGTAGTCCGTGTAGGCGACGGCAATCATCGTGAACATGCTCAGGAGCAAGACCAGACTGAAAGCCCAGTCCTTTTGCTTCTTCATCAGTTTGTTTGTATGGAGCCGCAACACCGAGAACACACCCAGCCCCAAGAGCATGGCGGTCAACGTTTGTGTAATGCTGCTCACGCCTGACTGAGCATTGGTCAACCATCGTCCGGTCGCCTCAACTCCGCCGAGGGGCTGATCGGAATCCGTCAGGTTCACGGGGGTGGGCCATAGCCAAATCAGAATGTAGTAAAGCCCGGCTAGGAAGGTTGCGACCCACACAATCGGCCTTCGAAGCTTTGTCGGTGCGAACGAAAGCGCGGCAACAAAGATAAAACCGACGATCAGGGTGATCCATACATTTCGGAACACCTCAGGCGAATAGCCAGGGGCGGAGAACTGGGCAAAGAATGAAAGCACTATTTACCACCTCCGGCGGGTGCTGGCGCTTTCTCCCGTTGAGGAGTTGGGGCCGTCTTCTGATTAAACAGCCGGCTTGGCCAGGTCTCGCGTAATGTCTTGGTTCGAGGGGCATCAAGCGGCTTCTTATCAATGAACACGGTTGTACCCGGCGACTTGCTCGGATCCGTCGTCAATGGCTCCACTCGCTCAACCTCCTCTGAAGTCTGCTTCTGCGTCGTGAGTTCAAAACTATTCGCTAACGAACCGACCAGAACCATAGCCATCATGCTCATCTTGATCCAGTCTTGTCCAACGAGTGCGCCCGTCAGAACGGGTTCCCGGCTCAGGTAGGCGGAAGCCGCATAGAACTCGTCACCAATTAGAACGTAGTCGCAAGCGGCGATAAAGAATGGCGTTTGCGTGTTCGACGTTGAACCCGCCACCTGAATAGCGCCAATGGAATTGGCGGTCTCGGCGAAGATAAGGGCCTCCGCGTAAAAGGTACCCAGCAGGAACGCGGCAGCCACCTTCTCGCGGTGGATCAGTCCCGAAACACCGGTCGCAAACGCAAACTGGCGATCCGAGATAAAGCGAACCGAATCTTGATCGTATCGGTCACTTAAGCCCTCTCGCTGATAGACCTCGCTGATGATCTCTTGCGCCACTGTGTACACCGCGGCATCGCCACAGCAGAGTCGGATGGGAGTCGCAAAATGAGCTGCGGTCGAGCTAACGTGGCCAAAGATATTCAGCGCTTGAACCGCTATGGCGTCCAACGTCCCAAGGCCTGGCACCATCAGCACTGGTCGGCCCATTTCTGTGGCACGACCAATGGCTTCGTCAATGGCATTCAAGCCAGCAATGCGGCGAACATAAACTTTGTCCCCCTTGGTCTTTGCTTTCCAAATGTTAAAGAGCACGAAGCTCGCAAACAAAAGGACAAGTACTATGCTTA
>JADLGZ010000152.1 GCA_020849075.1 Fimbriimonadaceae bacterium
CCTGCCGGCGAATGCGTCTAAGTTTGCGGTATGTTTCATGCGCCGCCGATGGTGGTGTTGCTATACTGCATTAGTCCAAGAGGTCATTCATAGTGAGTCATTTTTTGAAGAAGCTTTTGTGCGGCGTCGCCGCGGCTCTCGCCGTGGCGGTAAGCGCCTCGCCCTTCGCTCAGGTTCAAACGCCATCTGGGAACGAAAACCCGAGTGTAACCACAGCGTTTGATAAGATCGGGCGCTCGTTTATCGTAAACAAGGGTCAATACAACCGGGATGCTGTGATGGTCACCCGGCAAGACGGCCTAGATTTCTGGGTAACGAAGACCGGAATTACGCTTGACGCCTACCAATTGGGCCGCAAGGATGACAATCCATTGCTCAAGGAGATGGAAGGGATTGCTAAGCGCGCTGATTTCCGCCGAGGGCATGTAATCAAGATGTCCTTTGTCGGTTCCCGTGGTGCCCGAGGAATGAAGGGCCGTGACCCGATTAGCACGCGCCTTGACTGGGTACGACTTGGTCAGCCCGACGTCAAGAGTGTTCCTGCCTATGGCGAAGCGACCGTTCAAGGTTATTTGCCTGGCGTTGATGTACGATACTATCGCGATAACGAAGCACCAAGGTACGACCTCGCTTTGGCTGCTGGTGTGAACCCCGCAAATGTTGCCTTGCGCGTCGAAGGTGCTTTTGACGTCAATGTCGGCTCCGATGGATCCCTCAATATCTTGACCTCGTTGGGCTGGATCCGCAATGGAGACTTGACTGTTTACCAAGGCGCGGGTCGTTCGCAGACCAATGTCTCGGCGAACTTTGTTGTTGAACCAGAGAAGGACGGTAGCTTCATCGTTCGCTTCAACCTTGGCAAGTACGATACTTCTCGACCGCTGGTGATTGATCCGATCGTCTACGGCACTCACTTTGGTGGCGACGGCGGCGGCGAGGAAGTCATGCACGCGGCCTCTGATGGCGCCGGCAATACCTATTTCACCGGCACAACGACTTCGACTGACCTTCCGATCGTCATTGGCCCCTACGGCGTTGAGCTTAAGGATAGCTTCGATGGCTTTATCGCTCAGCTCACCGGTGATATCTATGATGCGGTTTACGTGGCATATGTCGGCACCGGTTTCGACGACTTTGGTCGCTTTGTTGATGTTGACCAGTACGGCAATGTTTGGATGGCGGGTTCGACCTTGGCCAACCGCTTCCCGGGCCGACTAAACGTAACGATTGGCGTTCCCGATGGGTCCTTGGCACCTTGGGGTGGTACGTTCGGCTTTACCTACGGTGGCATTGATACCGCGCCGCTCAATTACCGAGTTAACGCCGCCCAGATCAAGGCGGCTCTGGATGCACTTCCCAATGCTCCGGCTGGTGGATTCACTGTGGAGCCGGTTGACGCCAACGGCGTTGTACTTGCCCCGGCCAGTACGATCCCGACGGCGGGCGTCCGCATGCGCATTCGATCCAATGACCCGACCGCGAAGGCTTTACGCCTCAAGCTGGGCAAGCGCCCCTATATTGTCAACGCAAATCCAGTACCGGCGGCCAATCAACAGATCGCCGTTGACTTTACGGCGTTTGGTTTCTCCCCCCACGCGGGCCTGATCAGCATCGGCGTTGCCGAGCCCAATGGCCAGCCGCAATTCCTCAACCCTGACCCGGGTGTGCGTTTTGATGCGAATGGAGCCGATATTCAGGCCTATCTGCGACTCTTTGGCTTCTTGGCTGGAACAGCCCCTGCGAGGGTGACGGCCACCGGCGGCCGACTAGTCCAACCCCTTGTGGAACCCGTGAATGCGGGCATTCCGGTCAACGTCAATTTCTTTGACACTGCCAGTGCTCCACAGGCTCGCCCTGCGATGGTTGTGGATTTTGAAGGCGTTGACTATGGAACCTACGCGATCCTCGACTCGGCCCCCCATACCTTCTTGACTCTTTTCAAGAACGCGGTGGGTGGCTTGCAGGCGGCGGATGATAATGCAGCAAACCCGACGGTCACGCGAATGATCAGCGGGGTTGCCGCCTTTGCCCCGCACCCTGTCGGCATTCCGCTGATGGCGGATAACAGTTCCGTTGGCATCGCCGTACGCAAGGTAACCCAAGCTCAGGGCAATGTCGAAATCGTGGTGGCGGGTAATGCTGCCGGCACGATTTCGAGCTTCCCAGGCGACGGAGCGACTGCTCCGGTTGCCATTCCGGGAACGCCTCCGGCTCCTGGTCTTGCCCCGAACGCGACTCGCTTCGGCTACTTCATCACGTTCCTGTACAACAACACCACAGGCGCTATTTCGGTTGATAACAATCGATCGAAGTACATCGGCGGCACGGGTCAGACGACGTTAAGCGGCGTTGATATGGACGCCGAAGGCTCGGTCTACGTTTGCGGTGGTGTCGAACTCCTACTGTCGAACGGCACTGCGACCAATGCCACGCTTAACCCGGCGAGCCCGGTGTTCGCAACGACGGCAGGCGGTTATCCAAACTCCAACTTGCTGAGGCAGAAGGACGGTTGGTTCAGGAAGTACGATCCATCCGGCGCAATGTTGATCTCGAAGGTCCTTGGCGGTAGCCAAATGGATCGCATCGAAGACATCGCCGTGGATGCTTCGAACAGCATCTACTTGCTCTCGCGCACCAATTCTTTCAACTTCCCGAGAACGGTCAATGCCTTCAGCGAAATCTTCCCTGGCGGCGGCACCTTGCTTGCGGTCACGAAGGTGAACAGTACGGCGACGACGATTGCATACAGCACTTCTATGGCCACTTCCGTTCGATCGGCAGACGACATTACGCCGCCTATCCCGCCGAACGAGAACGCCCGATTCGATAATTACGATATCGCGGTGGACGGCAAGGGCAATGCGTATGTCGCAGGTTATGTCACCCGCCCGTTGGTCGGACCAATCCCGGTTCCACTGACGCCAGTTGCTCCGTTCATTCCGGATCAGTTACCAGCTTTGGATACGGTGATGCCTAATGGTGATACAGAGGGCTTCTTGACTGTGCTCAATGCGACGGGTGGTGGCCTGCTCTTTAGTTCCGTCGTGGGCGAATCTGCCTCGGCAGACTATGTCAACGGCCTCTTCGTAGACCGTACTGATGCGGTCTATCTGGCGGGTTCAGAGTTCGTTACAGGGATCGGGCCGATCGGTCTTCCCGTGAACTTCCTGACTCCATTGGCGTTCAAGCCCTTCCCTGATGGCTGGGATGGCTGGCTTACCAAACTGAAGATCACCACGCCAATCTTGGCGGCGATTGCGACCGACAAGGTTGATGTTGCCGGCGGACTTGGCTCAACCGTTCAGCTTCAGGTTCTGTTGCAGCGACCTGCTCCGGTTGGTGGTGCGACGGTCACGTTGCGTATCAGTAACCCTGCGGTGGCTCGGTTCAATAACCCAGTCTCTGGACCAACAAACCTGAACGTTACAATCCCGGCGGGGCAACAGACCTTCACGGAACCCGTGATTATCCACACTCGGTTGGTCAGTAACCCGACTTTTGTGGATATTCGTGCTGAACTTGATGGCGATTTCCTAATGACACGCCTTAACGTGTTCCCATGGATGCAGTCGCTCACTTTGGGTTCGACCTCGATCGCTGGTGGAGACAGTGTCAATGGCACGGTAACCATCTTCGAGCCGGCTCCGGCGGGCGGTATTCCCGTCACCCTGAGCGCAGATAGTGGACTCGTCTCCTTCCCGGGTGGTAACACAATCACCATCCCGGCCGGCGAGCAGTCCATCTCGTTCGAGATCGCATCTCAAGGCGTCAGCGCAAACACCGACGTTAACATCACGGCGGCGGTAGCCGGCGTAGGCATCACTCAAACGTTGCAACTGACTCCGGTCGGGTTGCAACTCATTGAAGTCATTCCTGATCGCGTTACCGGTGGTGAGTCCACTTCGGCAACAGTGAAGGTTGGCGGCGTGGCGGGTCCGGGCACCTTTGTCCAGATCAGCTCGACCGGCGCACCCGTCACGATCACGCGGCCTGGTGAGACGGTGCCCGTGGCCCTTCCTGCCCTCGTGCAGATTCCGGAGGGTATGGATGAGGTCTCGTTCCAGGTGAACACGTCCTTCGTCGCCAGCAACACGTCGGCGGAAATCATCGCGACCCTCAACGGCGAAAGCACGTCGGACACGCTCTTCATTGAGCATGTTGATATCGTGAATGTCGTCCTGAGCACGAACACGTGCGTAGGTGGTGATCTGGTAACGGGTGTGGTCAATATCTCGGCTCCGGCAGGCCTGACGGGCATGGTGATTCCGCTCACCAATAGCAACCCGACAGCCGGCACGGTGACCCCGATGACCTTGACCATTGCTCCAGGTGCCACATCGGCGAACTTCCAAATCCAGACGCAGCCGAGCGGAGCATTGCAAATGCTCACGGTAGCGACGAACAAGGCGGGGTACGTGAATCAGAGCTCAACTCTGACCATCAATCCACTGATCGTGTTCTTCAACCTGACGCTCAACCCAGCGACCATCACCGGTGGCGCCCCAAGTACGGGAACGATCACCCTGCCCAATACGGTGGGAATTGATCTGGTGTTCACGCTGACTTCGAGCAATCCGCTTGTCACATTCCCAGGTGGTGGTACGGTAACGATCCCTGCTGGGCAGACGACGGCAACGTTCGGGATTAACTCCAGCGTGACGCCGGCGGCTACGGACGTCTTGGTGACCGCTTCGCTCTTCGGAGTTGGACAGTCACAGATTCTGCACGTGCTACCTCCGGGTGTGGCGAACTTCGTCATCACGCCGAACTTGGTAAGTGCAGGAACTCCCGCTACCGGAATGATCACGCTTGACCAGCCCGCGCCAGTCGGCGGACTGCTGATCAACCTGTCCAACAATGAGCCGTTGTTCGTGAGCCACCCGGCCTCGATCACGGTTCCTGCTGGGCAGACCCAGATCAGCTTCCCGATCAGCACGTTCCAAGTCACGCGAACCGTGTCGGTGACATTTACGGCCACGATCCCATCTCGATCGCAAAGTTACAATGCCATCTTGACGATCAATCCGGCCCCATAGCCCCAACGGGGAGTTGCGGTTGAACGCCGCAACTCCCTAGGCTAGAATTGCGTAGGAACAAAGGATGGATCGACTCGGAAGTTTTCTTCTTGGATTGGTGGCGGGCGTAACCCTAGCGCTCGGCGTCAAGCACTTCATGGATGAAGGCGGTATTAACCTTGATGACCTCGAAGCCAGCATCGGCGAAAAGCTTGATGCTCTTGAGGGGTTGATTGCCGAACCCGCGTAATTCGCGGCTTCAGTCCTTTCGGATTCGCTCCTTGCGGTTCGCCAGCTCCCACAGCGATGCGTAGACCGTTTTAGTCACCACTTCCATCTTGTCGAAGTCTATTTTTTCGACCTGGTCCCCGACGTCGTGGTAATCCTCATGGACACCGTCGAAATAGAAGGCGATAGGCACGCCCTTTAGGGCGTAATTGTAGTGGTCACTCCTACCATAGATGTTCTCCCGATCATTGGGGTCATCGTACTTGTAGTCGTAGCTTAAGTTGAAGGTCTTGGCATTGATGTGCTGGAGCAAGTCACCAAAGTCCTTGCTGAGCTTATATGAGCCCACAACATAGATTGAATTGGGTCCAGAAAGGACTGCATTCTTGGGGTTTGTATCACCCGGCTGGCGGGTACGTCCGATCATATCAATGTTGATCAGGGCTGTGAGATCGTTTAGTGGAATGGTGGGGTTGCTCGTAAAGTAGGCCGATCCCCAGAGGCCCTTCTCTTCGCCGCAGTGCCAAATAAAGATCATGCTGCGCTTCGGGCGCTTGCCAGCGGCAAAGGCATGAGCGAGTTCGAGGACAGCGACGGTTCCAGAGCCGTCATCGTCAGCCCCGTTAAAAATATTGTCTTGCCCAGGTACGGGAGGACGCATCCCGACATGGTCAATATGGGCCGAAACACCGACGTATTCGTGAGCTAGGGCAGGGTCGGAGCCGGGGACGATCGCGACGACATTTTGTGTTTTTACGGGGATATCTTTGACTTTGGTCTCTACGACGAGGGACTTGCCAAGCGGAGCTGCCTTTGGCTTGGCTTCATCGAAGCCAGATACTCCCGTTAGGAGGGTCGCACCAACGCTCGCACTTAGGACGACCGATGTGCGGTTGAACCGCCCAAAGCCACCACCGGTCTGCCAAGCCGGTCGGGGGCGTCCGGCGGCGAGGCTTTCCGCCACGCTCTGTTGCCAACGATCGGGTTCTAGGGAAGAGATGCGCACGATGCCAGCGGCGCCCCCATCCTGGGCGATGCGGTCAACGCTTTTGGACCCCGCGGAGCGAAGAACATCGGGAGCTGGACTGCCTCGCACGACGAGGATCTTGCCCGCGATGTCCACGCCCTCATAGGGGTTGATTCCTAGCGCGGGGGCCTGAGCGCCATTTCCGACATAGATGGCTTGGCCTTCGAAGCGGACCGCGTTGCCCGAGGCGATGAAGTCGCCGTACTTAACCTTGGTATCCCCGATTAAGACCGACGAGCCGTCACCATCCGTCGCTCGCCCGATGAGCGGCACGTTCTGATAGAACTTTCCATTGTCACCTGCAGGTTGCAAGCCCCACAACTTGAGTTGGCTGGCGACATACAGTGTTGCAAGGTCAAGCCCTCGGCTGGGCGTATCTCGGCCTTCCAGTAGGTCATTGGCAATGAATTCGAGGTGCGCCTGAAGGTCATTTTTGGAGATGAGTCCAATGCTCCCCGGGTTCTGAGCGATGGCCATGCTGGTGAGGGCAATGGAGCAAAGACTGATGGCGGCTTTCACGATGGTTAATATACGCTTACGAAGGCCCAGTTAGCTCCCGGAGATTCATATTAGCGGTGCCCTTCGTCAATAGGGACATGGGACAGGAAGGAAAGTCTGGGCAAATGATGCTAAGCATCTTGCGGATTGTCGTCGGGTTCGTGTTTATCGCTCATGGGATGCAGAAGCACTTCAATTGGCCGGTTGCGATGCCGGTGCCAATGACGCCGTGGAGCCAGGTTTGGATCGGAGGATGGCTTGAGCTGATTGGCGGCTTACTCATTCTGGTTGGGCTTTGTACCCGGCCCGTCGCCTTTGTTCTGTCCGGAATGATGGCCGTCGCCTACTTCCAAGTTCACGCCCTGCCGAACTTGAGCGAGCGAGCAGGACAACCGGGGATGCCAGCCATGCCGGCGCAACCGCTTCACACCCTGTTCTTTCCGCTGACCAATGGCGGCGAACTCGCGGTCTTATATTGCTTCGTATTTTTGTATTTTGTAGCCGTTGGCGGCGGGCCCTTGAGCCTTGATGCTCGGTTGAAAAAGGCCTAGCGGTTGACATCCGCGCCGAGATTCGGCGTATGGGATGTGTCAATAACCGAACTCATTCGCCGGATTCGCCCGATCCCCGCCAACCGCTGGCGGGTCTACTTTCATGGCTCCGCACCCGCTGTGGCGACCGAGCACCAACTTACTTTCAATGAGCGGGGACTGGTTGCGCAATGGCGGTGGCCGGGCCACGCGCTCGAACTGCGGTTTGGTCCCAAAGTTTCGGGACAGCTGGACGGCGTATCTCTCCTAGGTCTTGATATCCGCGGAACGGTGGGTACGGAAGGTAAGTGGTGGCAGGGTTGGCTCGTTCTGCGTTTGCTGCACTCGGATGGAATGATCCGGCTGGCGGGGCGCCTGTGGTGATCAAGGAACTGGCGCAAAGCCGACTTGGCGAGAAGTATGTCTTGGGGGCTAAGGTGCCCAAAGACGATCCAAATTGGCATGGGCCCTGGGATTGCGCTGAGTTCGCGAGTTGGCTCGTGTTTCAGGCCTACGGTAAGTTAGTCGGTGTCCGGAATGGAGATGCGTACACCGGATTCTGGTGGGCAGACGCTCAGGCAGGGCGGGCTCGCAAACTAAGCGTGGATGAGGCCAAGGGGCGGCCCTGCACATTCCTGCTACGGATTCCACGTCAGGGTGTCACGGGCCACATTGCCCTAGTCACTGGCCCGAACCAGACGATCGAAGCTCACTCGGCTCGCCGGGGGGTTTGCAAGGGAGTTATTGTGGGGCGCCGCTGGGACTGTGGGGTTGCCGTGGATTGACCGTCTGCGATTTCCTGTGATCCTGAGCTATATTGAATCCGCCTGTGCGGATTCATTTTCTCGTCCATATGCACCGCCCTGACGCCATTGAGGCCGCGGGGCGCGTGGGCAAACTGTTGCTCTCAAAGGGCGTGGATGTCTTCGCCGAACCTGACGCAGCGACGGCGGTTGGGCTGCCAGAAGTCGCAATCAATGACGTATGCTCCGCCGACCTAGTGGTCACTTTTGGAGGCGACGGTACCTTGATCCGAGCGGCCCAGTACTGCAGCGAATCGGGGACGCCGATCTTGGGTGTCTACTACGGAAGGTTCGGCTTTGTGACGCAGTGCCATCCCAATGAGATCGGCGCTGCGTTGAGTCAGTTTATTGATGGGAAGTCGCATATTGACTCGCGTATGATGGTCGAGGCCCAAATCCATCGTGATGGGAAGTTGGTAGCCACCTTGAGCGCTCTGAACGAGGCAGTGGTCCAGCGGGCGGCGACAACACGAATTCTCGATTTCGAAGTTGTCATTGATGGAAAGTTTGTGACCCAATATGCGGCCGACGGCCTGATTGTCAGTACCCCGACGGGCTCTACGGCCTATAACCTGTCGGCGGGCGGGCCCATTGTTGATCCCAAGCTGGATGCCCTGATTCTTAGTGCGATCACCCCTCACACCTTGAATACCCGGAGTCTCGTCTTTGGGCCAGATAGCGTGATTGATATTCGTATTGAGACCCGGGGCGATGCGGTATTGAGTTGTGATGGATCTCACCGCTTGGCGGTGTTGAGTGGAGACAAGGTCCGTATTGTGCGTCAATCCGTGAGAACCAACTTGGTGTGCGTTGATGAGCATGATTTTCTGACCAAACTTGGAGACCGGCTACTCGGGGCTCGTCACACCGGGGCTGATGCATGAGCAAGGTCCTTGAGGTCCGGGATTTGGTCGTGGAATATCGGCATGGCAGGAACTCCTTCCGGGCCCTTCAAGGCGTTAGCCTCTCGGTAAACCAGGGTGAAACATTAGCCCTGGTCGGGGAATCGGGATGCGGGAAGACGACGCTTGCCAAGGCCGTTCTGGGCCTTCAGCCCTTTGCTGGCTCAATCATCCTTGACGGCCACGAGGTGGATGGGGTCAGGCTTGGCCAAGCTAGTTCGGTGGGCGTTGTCTGGCAAGATCCCTACGCCAGCCTAGACCCGCGCTGGCGGGTGGGTGACCTCATTCAAGAGCCCGGTTCGGTCACGCAGCAGAACATCGAGCTTGGACCCCTGATGCAAAAGTGCGGACTTGGAGAGGCGTTTGCCAAACGATATCCGCACCAGATGAGTGGGGGGCAGAGGCAGCGTGTCGCTATCGCCCGGGCCATTGCGCTGCAGCCGCCGCTTGTGATTTGTGATGAACCAACGTCGGCCCTTGATCTCAGCGTTCAGGCTCAGATATTGAATCTGCTTAAAGATCTGCAAGCCGAGGTTGGATGCGCTTATCTCTATATTTCGCATGATTTGGCGACCGTGCGCTACGTGAGTGACCGGATTGCCGTGATGTACCTAGGAAAGATCGTGGAAGAAGGCCCAACTGAAGCGGTCTTTCAGAATCCGCGCCACCCCTACACCAAACTACTGATTGATTCGGCGTTGACTGCGGACAATATCGGGCAACTTCCGGAGGCGGAAGACCAAGAATCGCGGATAGTGCCCGAAGTCGGGTGTCCATTTTCACCACGGTGTATGAAGGTTCAAGCGGAGTGCTTGAAGACACTTCCGACTTTAGAAGGGGAGAAGCAACGGGTGGCTTGCTTCTACCCCCTCTCGTAATCCAAAGGAGGAACGTGAACGAAGAATTCGACCAAGCAATCCAAGCTCTTGAGCATGATTTGCTTGAGATGGCCTCCCGTGCCGAGTTGATGTTTGTTCGGGCGATGGATAGTCTTTCGCGTCTGGATCAATCTCTGGCCCAAGAAGTGGTCGAGGCGGATGACAAGGTGGATAGGCTGGATGCACGCATTGAGGAGAAGTGCCTTGATCTGCTGTCAAAATCGGACCCGGGTGGTGTTGACCTTCGCGTTGTTGGGGCCGCCCTCAAGATGATCACCGACATCGAGCGAGTGGGCGACCTGTCGGTTGACATCTCTCGCGCTGCGATCAGTATTGACCGGGAGTTAGGGGCGTCCGATGTGGTGGATTTGCCCCGGATTGCGGAGATTGCACGCAGTATGTTTCACCAATCCATTGAGGCTTACGTACGACAGGACAGGGCGGCCATCACCAATGTCCTAGCGAATGAAGGCATCGTGGATGGGCTCTTCCTCGAGATAAGGGGTCAGATCCATGATCTCATGCGTCGCCATCCCGATGACGTGGTCACCCTTAGCCTGCTGATGATTGCGCTCCACGATATTGAACGGGTAGCCGACCATGCCGTGAATATCGCCGAACGAGTCCTGACGATGATCGAGAGGTAGGACCCCAAACCTAAGTACACTCAACAGCGAATGCGGCACGAACTCGCCGAACTTTGGCAAGCCCGAGAACTCCTCTTCACCCTGGTGGAGAGAGAGTTGCGCATCCGCTACAAGAACAGCATCCTTGGCTTCCTCTGGTCACTATTGAATCCACTGCTGACCGTCGCGGTCATGTGGTTTGTTTTCAAGTTTTATATGGCGAACGAGACGCCCAACTTTAGCGCGTATATCCTCGCCGCCTATTTGCCGTACATGTTCTTTCAGCAGGCCGTGCTTGATAGCGCCCAGAGCGTTTTACAGGCGCTACCCATAGTTAAGAAGGTCTATTTCCCGCGGGAAATCCTGCCGCTCGCGGCCGTTTGTAGCAGCTTCGTGCACTTCGTGCTTGCTCTCGGGGTGTTCTTTGTGTTCCTACTGGTGATTTATCTCAGCGACCCACGGGTGTCGCCCTTCAGCTGGAACATGCTCTTGCTCCCTATTCCTTTGATCTTGAGCTTCTTCTTGGCCGCCGGAACGGGCCTCCTCATATCGGCCCTTAACACCTTCTTTGAAGACGTCAAATACATTGTCCAGGTGATCCTGCAATTGCTCCTGTTCATTTGTCCCGTGATGTATTTCAGTGAACAGGTTCTGGCGGCAAGCTCCAAGCATGGTCACTGGATGTACATCGCCTACCACGCTAATCCGGTAGCGATGCTCTGCACGGCTTTTCGAAAGATCCTCGTTGCGCCCCAAGACCCGGTTGTTGGCGGCAAGAGTCTTCCTTGGTTATCCTTAGACTGGGGGCTATTGGGCTTGACCGCACTGATGTCCTTTGGGGTCTTCGTGGGCGGCTATGCCTACTTCAACAAGGTTAAGTGGAGGTTTGTTGAGCGTCCATGATCGAGCTTCAACAATTACGAAAGGAGTTCCGCCTAAGCCATGCCGGTTCGTTCAAGACGGCATTGCTGTGGTGGCGAAAGAAGCGAATTGAGCGCTTCGAGGTGTTGCGCGGCATTGACCTCAAGATCGAAAAGGGTGAATGTGTGGCCCTTGTTGGGCGTAATGGAGCGGGGAAGAGCACCCTGCTTTCCCTGCTCAGCAGGATCTACAAACCGACTGCAGGGAAGATCATCGTTGGTGGCAAGATTGCCCCGTTGCTTGAGCTTGGGGCAGGTTTTCATCCAGATCTTTCGGGCATCGAAAATATCTTGTTTAATGGGGTGATCCTCGGATTGACGCGCCAGCAAGTGCAGGAGCGGATGGATGCCATTATTGAGTTCAGCGAGCTCAGGCATCACGTTGATGCGCCGGTTCGAAGCTATTCAAGCGGAATGCTGGCGCGCCTTGGATTTGCCATTGCCGTCCATGTAGATGCCGAGATTCTGATCGTTGATGAGGTTCTCGCGGTGGGCGACTTTGCCTTTGAGGAGAAGTGCTACCGGCGAATTGAGGAGTTCAAGAATGAGGGGGGCACGATTCTATTCGTTTCGCACGAAGTGGACGATATCCGCCGGATCGCGGATCGCTGCGTATGGCTGAAGAACGGGCTCGTGAAGATGGATGGTCCCGTGCCCGAGGTGATCGCTGCGTATCAGGACGATCCAGAAGCTAACGAGTCCCTTTAATCAGTTCCGGTCGGGCTGTCGCTTGAGGAGGCGATAGGCGATCAGGAGATCTTCAATTAAGATGTCATTGATTGTTGCGCCGTTAAAGTCGCAGTCCTCAAAGTGAGCGCTGGTGAAGGTGCAGTTTGTAAATTCGCTGGCTCCCAGATTAACATCTTCGAACTTTGCATGCTCCATGGCCACGTCCTTAAAGGAAGCACTTTGGAGCTCGGCGGAGTGGGCTTCGAAGGTCGTCTGGGTGTTCTGAATGCGGTGCATCTGAGGTTAGGGACGTTCATGAGCATCCGGCGGTAGCGCGGGTCCGGCTAATGGCCCAAAAACGACGTCGTCAAAGATCTTAATCTGCTGCGTGTTTCTTCGTAAAATGCCGGCAACTAAGCGCAGGAAACCGCCTGAGCGGTTCAAGAAGAGGCAAGTCCATTTCGCCAGTAGCCCTTGGTGCTTGGCAAAGTACATCTCCTTGCCACGGTTGTACATCGCAACTGCCCAGCCGCGATTCCCCTCTGTACTGGTGCCAAGGGCATGGCGGAACGGGGCATCCACATACAAGATTCTCCCTCGCTTAGCTAACCGCCGGCATAACTCAGTGTCTTCGCAATAGAGAAAGAACGACTCATCGAAGCGTTCAAGCGGGCGCATCATGAGGCAAGCTCCCATCACTTGGGCAACTTCGTGAGGCCCAGGTCCACGCTGGGCAAGGCGCCTGCTTAGCCAATACGAATCAAAGATGCTGCCAGGGAAGAGTTTCTCAAGTGCTGTCTGCTCGCAAAAGATCCGCCATAAGGTGAGTTGTGAACAACAGGAGCTTTGGAGCCCTCGATCATCATAGAGGCGGCCCCCTGCCGCTATCACGCTTGGATCGTCAAACACTCGTACCAGCATCTCAATCGAGCCTTTTTCGGCCTCCGCGTCGGAGTTCAGAAAGAGCACCAGCGGCTGGGTGGCGACCTCCATCCCGCGATTGTTGGCGGCCCCGAAGCCGACATTGAGCGGCGATCGGATGAGTTTGACTGTGGGAAACTCTCCCGCTACCAGGTCGGGGGAGCCATCCTTGGAGGCATTGTCTACGACAATGACTTCGGCGGCTTCGCCCATCAACGACTGAAGGCACCGGCGAAGGTGTTCGCGGGTGTTGTAGCTGACGATGATGACGGATACGGGCACCAACGAGGCCATAATATATCCTTATGTCGAAAGAAATCCTGCTGACCAAGGAAGGATACGAGAAATTGAGGCTTGAGCTTGAAGATCTCAAAGGGCCGGTGCGCCAGCGCATTGCCGATGCTATCCGGGAAGCGAAGTCTCACGGTGATCTCAAGGAGAACGCCGCCTATCATGAGGCCAAGCTCAACCAGAGTCGCATGGAAGGTCGGGTGAATGACCTCGAGCATATTCTTGAGCGGGCGAAGATCGTCGAGCGGGCAGAGAATTCGGGTGAGATGGCTCATCTGGGCAGTAAAGTCACGTTGAAAGACCTGACTTGGGGCGACGAACTGACCGTCAATATCGTCGGTTCATTTGAGGCCGATCCGGCTCAAGACATGATTTCGATCACGTCGCCGCTTGGCGCAGGGCTCTTGGGCAAGGTCATTAGTGATGAATTTGAAGTCGAAGCTCCTGCTGGCGTGCAAAAGTATCGCGTTATCGCTATTGATTAGCGGCTGTGCGCCGAGCGGCTTTGATCCTGGGTCCATGGTGGCAAACAAGCCAACGGTTCAGGTTTCAACCGGATGGTCGCTCGACGAACATGCCCCCTACTTGATCCACGGTGACTCGATCCTTCGGCTCCATTCCAGTGAAGAAGAGGCATTTAATGCATTTCCACGACCCCGGGGAGCGTATGACTTTTTTGAGGACCCCCCGCTTGATGGAGATTCCTATGTGGCCAAGGGTTGGCAAAGCGGAGCCGAAGGATTTGGCATTGTTCTGGTGCGCAATCGGGTCGTTCTTGCTCTCCAAACCTTTGATAATGTGGACGCCGATACCGCCAGCCAAACGCTCCAGCTGTACGAGCAAGCGATGACGCCAACGGTCCCCGAAGTTGTGCCCAGCGAACTGGCGAGCTATTGGTTTTGGGAGACCGGCCAGGCTCGCCTGATGGTTTGTCAAACGACTGACTCCAAGCACAAGAACCAATTGGTTGTCGCGCTGGGGGATGCTGATGTAATGAATGCCCTACGGATGTCTCGGCCTGCGGCGAGTCAAGACATTGTTGAAGCACGAGCAAAGCTCCAGAGCGGGAAGGAGTAGGATGAGCTCATGGCGTCGCGGCTGTTGGATACGATCGTCGCTCCAATAACGGGAGCCCAGCCCGCGGCGGTTGCCATTGTTCGAATATCCGGGCCTGCGGCATGGAGCATTGCTCAGGATCTATTTGAGCCCATTCCCTCCAAAATTGTCCCGAGGCATGCTTACTACGGAACCTTCTCGCACGGCGACGACGGGCTATTGATCTACTTTGAAGAGGGTAAGAGTTTTACTGGTGAGCTTACGACAGAATGTCAGATCCATGGTTCACCCATCTCAGTGCGTAAACTCCTTGAGGCAGCCCAGCGTGGGGGAGCGAGGCTTGCGGAGCCGGGTGAATTCACTTACCGGGCGTTTATGAACGGGCGCCTTGATCTGAGCCAAGCGGAGGGGGTGCGTGAGTCCGTCGAAGCGATCAGTAGCCGCCAATTCTTTCATGCCAATTTGCTACGTCGTGGGGAACTAAGGCACCAGCTTGCACACGTCTCGGATCGGCTCTACAAGGTGCTCGCCATGATTGAAGCTTCGGTCGACTTCAGCGAAGAAATTGGGGAACTTGACCGACTTCAGGCGATCGGGGAATTGCCGATCTTTGAGCTTCAACAATTGCAGGACCAAGCGCAGCGCGGAATCTTGGAACGGCAAGGATTGACTGTCGCGATCACGGGGCCGCCCAATGCGGGGAAGTCGTCGCTGCTCAATCGCCTTTTGGGCGCAGAGCGGGCGATTGTTACCAGCCAAGCGGGAACGACCCGTGATACCGTCGAGGAAGCGGCCGAGATTGATGGATTACTAGTTCGGTTCATTGACACGGCCGGCCTTCGGGATGCTCTTGATGAGGCCGAGCGCCTAGGGGTGGAGCGAAGTCTTCTGGCCGCCAAGGCAGCGAACCGAATCTGGTTTGTCTATGATGCGTTGGCAGGATGGGATGACGCAGTGGAAGGCGAATGGAAAAAGTTAGGGTGTCCGATGACCATCGTGGCTAACAAATCGGATTTGGCACCACCGGCTCGGCCCGATCACCTTCCGGTATCGGCCCTTACGGGGGCCGGGATGCGGAAGTTGATGGGGACTCTGACTTCCTATGAATCGAACGACGAGCCCCTTGTCTCTATGAATGGGCGGCATCTGCCATTGATTGAGCGGGCCCTGGCATCGTCTCTCTTGGCAAAGGAAGTTTTCGAGCAGCCCATCCCAGACGATTTGGCTTCGGTTCACGTGAGGGACGCCGTGCAGGCGGTTGGCGAAATCACGGGCGATACGGCCAGTGACGACATGATTGAACGCATTTTCCGCGATTTCTGCATTGGAAAGTGAAACTGATCGGGGAATTTAGCGTTATAAGTAATATACTCAAGAAACTTGAGTGCAATAGACTCACATGCGATTTGATAAGCTCACTCAGAAAACACTAGAAGCGGTCCAGTCTGCCCAGCAGGTGGCGGTGGATCGGCAGCACCAGCAGGTGGATTTGGAGCATGTCCTGCTGGCGATGTTAGCGCAGGATGGGGGGGTGGTGCGACCGATTCTAGATAAACTGGGGGCTGATCCGAAGAAACTTGAGCAAGCCTTGGTCCTTGAACTCAAGGCCCGCCCCGCCATCACGGGTCAAAGCGCGCAGTATGGAGCATCCTTTACCGGGAGGCTCCAGCAAGTCATTCAGGACGCCTTCAGTATTGCGGAGAAGATGGATGACGAGTACGTGTCGTCCGAGCACGTCCTCCTCGCTAGTCTGAAGGATAAAGGCGCTGCAGGTAAGGGGCTACGGGAAATCGGAGTCACGGAGGATCGCCTTCGTCAAGTGATCAATGAGATCCGTGGTGGCCAGCGTATCACCGATCAGAATGCGGAGTCGCGTTACCAAGCTTTGGAGAAGTACGGCATTGACCTCACGGAGCGGGCGCGCCAGGGCAAGCTGGATCCTGTCATTGGTCGGGATGAAGAGATTCGACGCGTGGTTCAGGTGCTTAGCCGGCGAACCAAGAACAACCCGGTCTTGATTGGCGAGCCAGGGGTGGGGAAGACCGCCGTGGTGGAAGGACTGGCCACGCGGGTCGTGAAGGGCGATGTGCCGGAGTCCCTGAGAGATAAGGCGGTGATCAGCCTTGACTTGGGCGCGATGGTGGCAGGCGCGAAGTACCGAGGCGAGTTTGAGGACCGTCTGAAGGCCGTTTTGGATGAGATCAAACAGGCCGAGGGACGGATCATCCTCTTTATTGATGAATTGCACACCTTGGTCGGGGCGGGGAAGGCCGAGGGCTCTCTTGATGCGGCTAATATGCTCAAGCCGATGCTGGCACGAGGCGAGTTGCGATGCATCGGCGCAACAACCCTGAACGAGTATCGGCAGTACGTGGAGAAGGACGCAGCTCTAGAGCGACGATTCCAGACTGTTCTCGTGGATGAACCCACCGTGGACGAGACCATTAGTATCCTTCGTGGCTTGAAGGAGCGCTACGAGATTCACCATGGTGTTCGGATCACGGACTCGGCCCTGGTGGCGGCAGCAACACTGAGTCATCGTTATGTCAGTGATCGCTTTTTGCCTGATAAGGCCATTGACTTGGTGGATGAAGCGGCGAGCAAGTTGAAGATCGAGATTGATAGCGTTCCGTCGGATATTGATGAACTTCAAAGACAGACCGCTCAGCTCGAGATTGACCGCCAGGCCCTGCTTAAGGAAACCGACGATGCAAGCCGGAAGCGATTGGAAGCGACGGAGAAACGCCTCGCTGAGGTGAACGAAGAGCTCGGGGCTAAGACGGCCGAGTGGCAAGTTGAGAAGGAAAAGATTGAGACCCTTCGCAAGGCGAAGGAAGAAATGGATGAGCTCAAGACGGAGCTTGAACAGGCTCAGCGCAATGCGGACTGGCAACGAGCCAGCGAGATTCAATATGGCCGGATGCCCCAGCTTCAAGGCGCCCTTGAGGAGATGCAGGGGATGAGTCAGATCCTACGCGAGGAGGTAGATAGCGAGGATATCGCTGAGGTCGTGAGCAAGTGGACGGGCATCCCGGTCAGTAAGCTGATGCAAGGGGAGATGGCGAAGCTGCTCCACCTTGAGGACGACCTGCGGAAGCGGGTGATCGGACAAGATGAAGCGCTTCGGATCGTAAGTGATGCGATTCGTAGGTCGCGTAGTGGCGTGAGTGATCCCAATCGCCCCATCGGCGCCTTCTTATTCCTCGGGCCAACGGGTGTTGGTAAGACCGAGACAGCCAAAGCTCTCGCCGAGTTTCTGTTCAATGATGAGAAAGCGCTCGTTCGCATTGACATGAGCGAATACGGGGAGAAGCATTCCGTGGCTCGGCTCCTCGGTGCGCCTCCTGGTTATGTTGGTTATGAAGAAGGCGGGCAATTGACCGAGCAGGTCAGACGCCACCCCTATAGCGTGATTCTGCTTGATGAAGTCGAGAAGGCCCACCCGGAAGTATTTAACGTTCTCTTGCAGGTCTTCGATGACGGACGCTTGACCGACGGTCAGGGTCGAACGGTGAACTTCCGAAATGCGATCGTCATCATGACGAGCAACCTTGGTAGTGCCAACTATGGTGAGATCATGCTGGGGGTTGGGGAGTTCGAGAGAGTCAAGCGAGAGGTTCTCGATGAAGTCGGGCATTTCTTCCGACCGGAGTTTCTAAACCGGCTTGATGACATTATTGTCTTCCGCCCATTGGGCGTGAATGAGATCAAGCAAATTGTGACGGTGCAGCTGGCTGCTGTGTCAAGAAGACTGGCCGAACGTCATATAACTCTGTCTTTAGACGAGGCGGCGATGTCTCACCTTGCAAGCACGGGCTTTGATCCGGTCTTTGGGGCGCGGCCCTTGAAGCGAGCGATTGAACGTGAGATTCTAAATCCCTTAGCGCAAAAGATTCTGGGCGGTGAGATCTTGGATGGATCGGCTGTTACCGTAAAAATTGTGAATGGTGAGCTGGGTTTCGAAATATTCTCGCCAGAATAGCAAATTACTGCTCATTTCATGGCAATTAATCATATAATCATAGACAGGTGTGAGAAATTACACTAACCTGCTGATATGTTTACGGTGATTTCTCGATGGGAATTCGATCCGGCTCGCGAGACTGAGGTCAAGGCAATGGCTACGGAGACTATGCAGAAGCTCCTTAGCTGGGATGGAATCGAAGAAGGCTATAACGTGAGAGTGGGGCCAGGGGCCGTGTTGGCGATCTTGACTTATCGAGATGAGCCAACCTATCAGAACCTGATTAAGGATCCTAATGGGCCATTTGAGCAATTGATTGGCGACAATAACCTAGAGTCCATGGCGACTTGGATTTGGTCAGAAAGCGGCGAGCGAGAGTAGCAGGCAGGCATAATGCCTGCCTGCCTTAGGTCTTAACCCATCCAGTGGACTTTTTCGTCGCCGAGAAGGGCCTGCTTGTAGTTCAGCTGACCGTCGTGATACCAAATGTGGCTGACCGCAACTTGGGCGACCATGAAGAGCGGCATTTCCATACCGAAGGGGGTGGTGATGACCTTGTTGAGATCTTCATCGCTGGCATTGCTGATTGCACCGGCAAAGTCAGTGGCGGCAGCCTGTAGCGCGGCGATTGAATCCGACTTGGTGGCACAAACGGCTTGGAGCTTCTTGTAGCCTTCTTGCTCGTTATCGGCGAGGAAGTTGCCCTTCAGGGCCTCATTGGTCCAGATCAAGAGCGACAAGGCATCGGCCGTTAGGTCTGAGGCCGGCCTGGCAACGCCCCCGAAGTTGTGATTCCACTTGTCGTCCGGCAGGGCATTGATGTCAGCAATGTACATTCCGACAACACCATCAAGCCAGCGTGAGAGATAAGTTCGGGCGTCAACGCCCTGCAAAGTTGCACTCATGACGTTTCATGCTAGCTTAGTTATGGCAACGGCGTCTATGACCGCCGTTGCCATCTGGTGCTTTAGTCCTTGAGGATAAAGGTGACCTTCATAATCACTCGATACTCGGTGATCTGGCCGTTTTCAACCTCGACCTGTTGGTCTTGAATCCAAGCGGACTTAACGTTTTTCAAGGTGTCGTGGGCTCGCTGAACGCCCTGTTGAACCGCATCTTCAAAGCTCTTGTCGGACGAAGCGGAAATCTCAATAATCTTAGCGACTGCCATAGGCGTAGCGTACCTAGATTGTCATTCGATATTGGACCTCGTTCAACCAAGTACAATTTGACTGAACAATGTCGTTCGGACGCGCCATCATCCTCAAAACCGCCGCCCTTAAGCCCGTTGAACGGCTCGTACGGCGATCGTTTTTGTTTCGCGGCGTGGTGAGGAGATTTATCGCTGGCGATACGCTAGCTGAAGCGATGATCTCTGCGGAAGAAGTGGCGAAGCGCGGTCTAAAGGTGTCGCTCGACTTTCTGGGCGAGAGCACAACCAAGAGAGACGAGGCAGAGCAAGCTTGTGCGATGTACCGCCAGATTGTTGAGGCGATCGCGGCAAGTCCACACCGCGATGCCATCAATATTTCTATCAAGCTGACGCAGTGCGGTCTCGACATTGATCCATCTTGGGCCGAGGATAATTATCGCCAAGTGCTGTGGCAGGCGGCGGAATCAAACACGTTTGTGCGGGTGGACATGGAAGCCACCGACTACACTGAGCGTACGATCACGATGATTGAACGGGTCTTCGCGGACTTCAAGAACACGGGAACGGTCTTGCAGAGTTACTTGAAGCGCTCCATGGATGATACGCGGCGGATGGTCAAGCTTGGTGCGCG
>JADLGZ010000153.1 GCA_020849075.1 Fimbriimonadaceae bacterium
ATCACTGTCATAGCCAATGATAAAGATCGGCCCGGAGAGTCCGCCGCTCCCGGCGCAACCGGCCATCGCGACCACCGTCATACCAAGAAGAATAGAGTGCTTAATGTTCATAGCTGTCCTCGCAAGATCCAGTCTACAAACCCCCCGTGAACCAGCGTGAATTGCCCCCGACCTGACACCAGTAAGTTTTCCTCTGTTTTGTCGTATAATTCAGTTGCGTAAGCTTGTCTCGAGGGAGTCCGCTCGAGGCGCTAGGGTTGACCGTGCCGAACGTCCGTTGATCCAAGCTTGCGCATTATTTTTTTGTGAAGGCAGTCAATAGCCAACGTTTCCTGAGATCACATCCGTCCGACGGGCAGCCGCTTATTCCCTCGTCCCCCAAACCCGCTAGTCTGATAGGAGCCAGAGAGCAACCCCGAACTTGTTGTAGTCATCAGGTTCGGGGTTGCTCTCAGGCTCTTTTGGGTAAACCACGACTCTCGCTTCGAAGTCATCAACAACCTCTCCTTGTGGGGGTTGCTTGTTTTTTGCCCGAATACTTTCATGGTTGGATAGCGCGGGTGAAAGGTTGCGTCCGCATTTCTCCCGCGCTAATCGGCCGTGAGCGAGGTGGCGACTAGACGCGGGTGCGATGGCAAAACGCGCAACTATGCACTTTGAGCCTCTCCGTTCATGAGCTCTTTTGCCCGACGAATAGCGTCGGCTATGGTCGCCACGATGTTGGCGTCCCCGAGATGACGATGGAACTCCGCCTGCCCCATCAACTTGGCCGGCTGGTACCTCATGCCACAAATCACAAGTTGGCGACCGGACTTGTGAAGGCTGTCGGCTAGATTCTCGAGGGCGTGAATACCGGTGGCATCTATGGCGGACATGTTCCGCAAATGAAGCAACACGATCTTGGGAAGTGTATCCAGCTCCTCCTCCACTAGAGCCAGCTTATCCGTTGCGCCAAAGAGGAACGGACCAAGAATTCGATAGACAGCGACGCCTTCCGGCAGCTCATTTGTGTAAAGGCTGTGAGGCCTTCCTGCTTCAATGTACTCCTTGGTCACTCGGGCTACCGTAGTCGTCGCGGTGACTTTGCGGATGTAGAGCAAGGCGGCGAGAATCATTCCCGCTTCGACCGCAACCGTAAGGTCGGCAAAGACCGTGAGGAAGAACGTGATGAGCCAAACGGCAATGTCAGCCTTGCTGAGTTTGAGAATCTCCGGGATTTCAGCCCATTCGCCCATGTTGTAGGCCACGACGCAGAGGATGGATGCCAATACGGCAAGGGGTATGTGCTTGGCCAGCGGAGCTGCCACGAGCAGAATCACGAGGAGGGTTAGGGCGTGAATCATGCCCGCAACCGGAGTCCGAGCACCAGAACGGATGCTGGTGGCCGTCCTGGCGATTGCACCCGTCGCCGGCAGCCCGCCAAAGAGGGGAGCCATGATGTTGGCGAAGCCCTGGGCGACGAGCTCCATGTTCGGATTGTGCTTGTCACCCGACATGCGGTCGGCAACCACGGCCGAGAGAAGGGACTCTATCGCGCCGAGCATTGTCACCGTAAGAGCCGGCGAGAGCAGGGGCAGAATCAGATCAGGCCGGAATCCTGGGACGTGGAATTGAGGAAGGCCGCTGGGGATACCTCCGAACCTGGTCTCAATCGTTTCAAGAGGGAGGTGGAGCCACCAGGCAAGGGCGGTCCCCACAAAGAGCGCTACGATGGAGCCGGGCACCCGCTTGACGAACCTTGCCATCAAAATGATCAGGGCGAGCGCCCCGCCAGAGACCATGGTGACTTGAGGCGAAAGGGTGTTCCAGTGCTGAACGATGGACTGAATCCTAGCTGGAAACTCGCTCGGCACCTTTTCGATGGTAAGGCCGAAGAAGTCCTTGATCTGCGTGCTGGCAATGAGTACGGCGATTCCGTTAGTGAATCCGATGACGACCGGCCGAGGAATGTATTTGACCGCCGTCCCAAGACCCGTGACGCCAAGCAGGACGAGGAAGACACCCGCCATGAGCGTGCACATAAAGAGGCCATCAACGCCATGCTTTTGCACGATTCCCGCGACAACGACCACAAATGCCCCCGTTGGCCCACCAATCTGGTTCATCGAGCCGCCGAACGCCGAGATGATGAATCCGGCAACAACGGCGCAGTAGAGCCCCGCTTGCGGGAGCACCCCCGACGAAATGGCAAACGCCATCGCAAGCGGTAGTGCGACCAGACCAACGGTGAGGCCCGCGATGAGGTCTGCCACAAACTTCTGGCCGCTATAAGTTCGAAACGCCTGAACCGAATTTGGAACAAGGCTTTCCGCGTTGGTAGGAAGTCCGAATGCTATTCCCTTAACCCTCCATCCCTTTGAGCATCGCCATGGCCTCTTCGAGGTGAGCCTTGAAGTACCGTTTCATCGTGTCGTGTACTTCGATAAGAAGCGGGTCCTGAATCGCCTCGCCGAGCAAGCTCAGATTCTCCTCCCGCGACTACCAAGGCGTATACCCCGTCGCCTCATTCGTCCAAATCTCGCGAAGGGGAACGGGTTCAAGTCGGCCGAGGTTGCTCATAGCGAGTTAGGCTACCCTAGCGGATCGTTATCACCATGCCAACCCTATAACAGAAGCAGGCTCCGAAATGGCATCACATGCGTATAACGAAATCGTTGAGCGGCTCCCTAAACTCAACACCGAGGAAGTCTGGGCACTGCTAGGCGACCTGCAAGCACTCCTGCGAGCGACCCTGAAGAAGAGCATCGGCGAGTTTGAAGCCAAAGGCCCCCTGACTAACCAGAGTACGGATTGGGTGCGTGAGGTTCGTGGGGAATGGGACGCTTGAGGATTGAAGACGCCCTGAAAGGGTGTCCCGGACACAAACTGACCCTTATCGGCGTTCTTCATGATCTGCTCGATGACGTACCGCCCCTCGGGCACGAGGTCCGGGCGCAGATCGAGGTCATAGGGCACTAGCAGCCCAAGAGGGAAGACCACCAGATTGACCTCCATCTTGCCGCTTGGGGCGGCTTGCGCACCAGTCAGCGATCCCTTACTATAATGATCGCGTGAGCGACGATTTGACTACATATATGGCTGACCACCAGTGGGAAACTGTGGCCCACCTAAGAATCGAGGGAAGCAATGCGAGGGATGGCGCTCTAGACCCTATACACACCGCGCAGATAACGAGGAGGTTTGCAGAGAAGCTACTCCCGGGTCCTCTTTATCTCCACCAAGCTGAGGCTATCAATCGATTTGCAAACGGTCACAACGTTTGTCTTGCCACCGGCACGGCGTCGGGCAAAACAACCCTCTTCCACTGCGCTGCCATTGAGGAGTTTGCCAAGGACCCAACCGCTAAGGTGATTTGCCTCTACCCTCTAAAGGCTCTCGCTAATGAGCAGGAGGCGAGGTGGGCGGAAGCGATGCCGATGGCGATCAGAAATTGTGTCGTTGGCCGGATCGCAGGCGATGTGCCAGTGAAGGCGCGTGCGCAGATTTTGCGAAGATCTCAAGTGATAGTCATGACGCCCGATGTGATGCACTCCTGGCTCTTGCCAAACTCAGACGACCGTAGCGCTAGAGCATTTCTGAAGCATCTGCAATTGGTCGTCATTGATGAGGCTCACGCATACACTGGAGTTTTCGGTTCAAACTCTGCGTTCGTATTCCGGCGTCTTCGTCACCTGTGCAGTCTCCTTGGTCGAAGCCCGCGCTTCGTGGCCGCTTCAGCAACTATCGCGGACCCTGCGGGCCATCTGAAGCTGCTCACGGGACTCGAGTTTTCGGTTGTTGACGAGTCTTTCAATGGTGCGAAACGACAGCCAACTGCGATTACTTTGCATAACCCGCCTGTCGGAGAGGATCTGCTCTCAACGTTGGCCAAGCTGTTCCAGGAAATTGCCGCAGACCCCACGCGGCGAATGATTGCATTCGTTGACAGTCGGAAGCAAGTTGAATTACTCACGAGCATAGCCGCAAGAGGCCACTTGGAAGAACCTGAACCAGAGCCGCCCGTCGAGTCGGATGAGGATGACTTACCCGCATTTCGTGAGGTGGAAGACAGCATTACCTTTCTCCGGCGGCTCTCAATCCTTCCCTACAGATCGGGTTACGAGGAAGAGGATAGACGGCTCATTCAGGATCGGCTGACGGACGGCACGCTCCGTGGGGTTATTTCCACCAGTGCCTTAGAACTGGGCATTGATATCCCCTCTTTAGATACGGCAGTTTTGGTGGGCGTTCCGGCATCTTCAACCAGCCTTAAGCAACGGATTGGGCGCGTTGGACGCCATAAGTCGGGCCACGTACTCGTTATCAACACCGGTTCAATTTACGATGAAGCGGTGTTTGCAAATCCTGAACGCCTTCTAAGTAGGCCACCGGCTCAAAGCGCCCTTTATCTAAACAATCAGCGCATTCAGTACATCCACGCACTCTGTCTGGCTCGACTGGGTGGCGAGCATGACCGGGTTGCTGGGCAAAGCCTCGAAGACTTTTCATTCACGTCGCCTGTCGAATGGCCCCTTGGCTTCATCGGGCTGTGCGAAAGCGAACGCACAGGTCAAATACCGGTTGAACTGCAGTCGATGAAACATGAAGCCGGGGAGAGCCCCAATCATGCTTTTCCCTTACGTGACGTTGAGTCAAGTTTCAAAATAACGCTAAAAAATGGTCCCGAGGAGTACTCACTTGGCTCGCTCACCTACAGCCAGTGCCTTCGTGAGACCTACCCTGGCGCCGTTTATCGCTACGCAACGCGCTCATACCGGGTCTATCAGGTCAACGTCAGGAGCAAAGAAGTCCGAGTTCGAAAGGAGAAAGGGTATGTGACAAAGCCGACAATGCTGCCGACCTTGGTATTCCCAAACCTCAGCCATGGGAATATCTTTCAGCGCCTAGCAATTGGAGAACTGGTTGCTGTTGAATGTAACCTGCAGGTGAGGGAATGGCTTAATGGATTTGCCGAAAGACGCGGCGGGACGGAGTTCGGGGTTGCTTACCCACACATCAATGGTCGGGCCGCCTTCAGCTACCCCCACCCGACTTTCTACCGCAACTATTTTACAAGTGGCTTGGTCTTCTTTCACCCGGCGCTGAATCAGGAGGGGGTCAACCGAGATTTGCTTGCATCACTCCTGTTTGAGGCATTCCTCTTAGCTGTGCCGTTCGAAAAGAGTGATGTCAATAAGGCGATTGACAAATTGCGTGCCGAGTGGGAAGGCATACGAAAAGAATCTCGGTTCGTTAGTATTTATGACTCGACTTATGGGAGTCTGCACTTATCAGGCAAGCTTCTCGAGCAGGATGTGCTTCGCGCTGCCCTCCGGAATTTGGGCGATCTAGCCACGCATCAAGAAATAGACGAGGCGACCATGCGCGCGGCGCAATGTGTTGCTGCGTTGGCGGAGGCGAAAATCGAAATGCACGCAGCAATGGACTTGGAGCCATCGAATAACGATGACTCGAACGTTTCAGTCGTCATGCCAGGAAGCTTCGGGCTCCACCTAGGACGCGGGAACGAGCCTTATCAAGTGATGAGTATCTTTTGGAACCCAAGAGAGGATGCCCTCTGCTACAAAGGACGTCTTGATTCAATGATCGCGCCAGAGGACACGTTGATTACACGCGTTGATAATATTCTCCCGGTTCCTGGTGAGTCACGAACGGGGTTGTACAACCTGGAAACAGGGGAGTTGGAGAGTAGCGAAGCCTCCGGGATTCGGGCCGCCGCAGATAAAATAACTCCATGAAACCCGAAGCGCAGGAGGCGAGCAAACTGACCCACGCCGTCGTGCGTGAGCCGAAGCCGCATATCAAGTCCAGGGAGCGGGTGCAGGCGCACGGGGAAGTGTTCACGCCGGAGTGGCTCGTCCAGGACATGCTGAACCTCGTCAAGGACGAGACGGAGCGGATTGACTCGCGCTTCCTGGAGCCCGCTTGCGGTAGCGGCAACTTCCTCGTCCCCGTCCTCAAGCGCAAGCTCGCGGCGGTCGAGCTCAAGTACGGGAAAAATGAATTTGAAAAGAGGCAGTACGCCTTGCTGGCGCTCATGTGCATTTATGGGATCGAGCTCCTCGCCGACAACATCGCGGAGTGCCGTGCCAACCTCCTAGAGGTATTTGCGGCCTACCTTGGATTGGAGCCGGAGGACGATCTCTTCCGGGCCGCGTCGTTCGTCCTTTCCATCAACTTGGTTCACGGCGATGCCATGACCATGAAACTTGTTCAAAAAGGCCCCGCAACCACCATCCTCGATGAGAGAGAGGACATCTGGTTTGCCGAATGGGGCTACCTGGGCAAAGGGAAGTTTCAAAGGCGAGACTTCCGGCTCGATGGCCTCAGCCTGGCCTCGGCCTATAGTAAGGAAATGTCAGCAAGGGAATCGGGTTCTCTGTTCGCCGACGCGGGTAAGCACGAACTCTTCCGACCCATCAAGACTCACGAACCAATTTCAATTGCGGGCCTCGCCGCTCTCGACACGGCTACCTCCGTGGTGGAGGCAAGTTGAGCGAGAAAGCGAGCTTCAAGCTGCGTGGGCGCAACCCGGATGTGCTCACGTGCATTGCGAACCTCTCGAACGACGAGGTATTCACGCCACCTGAGTTTGCCAATCGCATGCTCGACACCCTTGCCGAGGCGTGGGCGGCCGATAATGGTGGCGCGAATATCTGGGCCGATAAGTCGGTCAAGTTTCTGGACCCCTTCACCAAGTCCGGCGTCTTCCTCCGCGAGATCACGAAGCGGCTGGTCGAGGGCTTGGCCGAAGAGATTCCCGACCTGCAACAGCGCGTGGACCATATCCTGCACAATCAGGTGTACGGCATCGCAACGACGAAGTTGACGAGTTTGCTGGCCCGGCGCAGTCTATATTGTTCCAAGTACGCAAACGGTGAGCACTCGGTCGCCACGGGGTTTGAGAATGAGTCGGGAAATGTTTGGTTTGAGCGGATGGAGCACACTTGGCTCGGAAAGAAGTGTAGCTTCTGCGGAGCCGGTTTGGAGGGCTTCAATCAGGGGAATGAACTTGAAAATCACGCATACGCCTTTATCCACACCGAGCATGTACAAGCTCGCCTAGCCGAACTTTTTGGTGAAGAAATGCATTTTGATGTGATTGTTGGCAATCCGCCCTACCAACTAGCCGATGGCGGAGGCACTGGGCGAAGCGCACGACCTATCTATAACCTCTTCATTGATAAGGCATTGGCTCTCTCGCCTCGCTACGTCTGTATGGTCATCCCCGCCAGATGGTACACGAGTGGAAAGGGGCTTGATGATTTTAGGAAGCGCATGCTAGGTGAGCGCAGGCTTAGACACCTGTCTGATTTCGAAAGTGCAACGGACGTATTTGCCGGTGTTGACATTGCAGGCGGGGTCTGTTACTTTGTGTGGAACCGAGATAAACCAGGGAAGTGCATCGTCGAGGGCACTTGGGAGGGACAAACTTATTCCGAAGCGCGTGATCTCGATGAATTCGACGTCCTCGTTCGACAGTCCCGCGCTGTCCCGATAATTCGCAAGGTTCGGAAAAAAAATCAACGATTCATGAGCGAAGTCGTCTCACAACGACAGCCCTTTGGGCTCCCATCAAACTATAACCCTCGGCCCCTCGGTGCCGATACGGTGCCGTGCTGGTTTACGCAACGCCTCGGCCTGCAGTATGCAGCTATATCAGACGTTCGTGAATGCGAACCGGGCATACTTGACAAGTGGAAGTTACTTGTGCCGTTTGCGCCAATAGCCGGCCAGACCGACTTCGCCAAACCTGTTCGGTTTTACTCTCGCACTAACACTATCATTGCGGAGCCGGGGCAGGCGTGCTCTGAATCGTGGCTCGTTGCTTTTTCCGCGATATCTCGCGAAGAAGTGGAGGCATTTCGGTCCTACCTATTCACTAAGACGTTTCGATTCCTACTGCTTCAATCGGTCATGTCCCAAAACATCACCCGGTCTTACTTCCGATTTGTTCCAGACCTGGGTCGCTACGAAGGAGACATCACGGACCGCCAATTAGTGGAGGCATGGGGAATTACCGAGGACGAATGGAGCTACATGGACGCTAGGATTGCGGATCATGAGTAGGCCTATCGAGGATGTCTTAACGTCAAAGCCTGAGTCGCGACTTCGCATCTACGCCTACTCTATCTCCGACGATGCCCACGCGAATCTCCTCAAGGTCGGGCAAACGACTCGCGATGTAAAGGGCCGCGTCGCCGAGCAGCTCAAGACCGCCGCAATCAAGAACTTCACCATCGAACTTGACGAGTGCGCTGAGCTTGACGACGGCTCGTTCATGACCGATCATCAAGTCCGGGCGGCGCTCAAGAAAAAGGGTTTTGCCAATGATGACCTCGAATGGGTCCGTTGTACGGTCGCCGACGTGCTAACCGTGCTGACCGAACTTCGCACCGGCCAAAAGTTCACCGGCACCCATCACCTCACCTTCCCGATGCGAAAAGAGCAAGCGGAGGCGGTGAACAAGACGCACCACTACTTCCACTCCATATGGCAGGAGGACATGAACGCGGTCCCGCGTTTCCTCTGGAACGCCAAAATGCGCTTTGGCAAGACCTTCACCGCCTACCAGCTCGCCAAGAAGCTGGGCGCGAAGCGCGTGCTCGTCGTCACCTTCAAGCCCGCCGTCGAAGACGCCTGGCAAACCGACCTCGAATCGCACACCGATTTCGACGGCTGGCAATACCTCTCGCGCAGCAGCGGCAGCGATCCAACCCAGATTGACGCCCGGAAACCTGTCGTCTACTTCGGTTCATTCCAGGACCTGCTGGGCCGAGACGCTTCTGGCAAAATCAAGCCCAAGAACGAATGGCTCCACGCCGTGAACTGGGACCTCGTGATCTTCGACGAGTACCACTTCGGCGCGTGGCGTGAAACGGCCAAGGAGCTGTTCGAAGGTGAGGAAGAAAGTATCGAGCGCGCCGAAGCCCGCATCGAGAACGTCAAGCAGGAGCTTGATCGGGTAGCGGACATTCAGGAGAAGTTAGAGAAAGAAAGCGACTTCTTGCCGATCACGACCAAGGCATATCTTTATCTCTCCGGCACGCCTTTCAAGGCTCTCGCGACGGGCGAATTCATCGAAGAGCAAATCTTCAACTGGACGTACACGGACGAACAGCGCGCGAAAGAGCAGTTTGCCAATGACCACCCGGACAAGCTAAACCCCTACGGCGCATTGCCTCAGATGCGTTTGATGACGTACCAGATGCCGGACGAACTCCTCGCCATCGCGAGCGCCGGCGAGTTCGATGAGTTCGACCTCAATGCGTTCTTCGAAGCGAAGGGCGATGGCGTTCTCGCCCAATTCACGCACAAATCCGACGTGCAGAAATGGCTCGACATCATCCGTGGGAGCTACATGCCCACTGCCGTGGATCACCTGAAAACCGGGGAGCGGCCCCCGTTCCCCTACTCCGACGTACGCTTGCTGCCTTATTTGCAGCATTCCTTTTGGTTCATGCCGAGCGTGGCGTCGTGCTACGCGATGGAGAACCTGCTCAAGGAGAAGCAAAACACCTTTTGGCATGACTACGACGTGATCGTGTCGGCTGGTTCGGCGGCCGGGCAAGGGCTGCAAGCCCTGCCTCCGGTTCGCAAGGCGATCGGTAGCGGCTTCGACACCAAAACGATCACCTTGTCTTGCGGCAAGCTGACAACCGGCGTGACGGTCGCGCAGTGGTGCTCGATTCTCATGCTTCGGAACTTGAAGTCGCCCGAGACTTACTTCCAAGCCGCCTTTCGCGTTCAGTCGCCGTGGTCCATCAAGAACCCTAACGGCGACAACCCAAACGAAGAAGAGATTCTCAAGCCAATTTGCTTCGTCTTCGACTTCGCCCCAACTCGCGCTTTACGCCAGCTTTCCGAATATGGCATTGGTCTCGCACCGAACGAGCCCAACCCCGAACTTGCGGTCCGCGAGCTCGTTTCGTTCTTGCCCGTCCTCGCCTATGACGGTGCGAACATGACGCAGATCGACGCGGGTGGCATTCTCGATATCGCTATGGCGGGCACGTCCGGCACCTTGCTTGCGCGCAAGTGGGAGAGCCCGGTTCTCGTGAACGTCGACAACGACACCCTCCGCCGTATCATGGAGAGCCCGGAAGCCATGGCCGCCGTCGAGCGGATCGAAGGCTGGCGCGCCCTTGGCGATAATATCCTGGAGACGATCATCAACAAGAGCGAGAAGATCAAGGCGCTGAAAGGGAAGGCAAAGGAAAAAGGCGGCCTCACGGAGAAGGAAAAGAAGGAGCTGACGCAGGAAGAGAAGGAGTTCAAATCCAAGCGGAAGCAGATACAGGAGAAGCTCATCAAGTTTGCCACGCGCATCCCCGCGTTCATGTACTTGACTGATTTCAGAGAAAACACCCTGCAGGACGTGATCACGAAGCTAGAGCCGGACCTGTTTGTCGCGGTAACTGGCCTGAGCATCGCCGATTTCCATTTGCTCGTTCAGCTCAAGGTGTTCAACACCGAGCGGATGAACCAGGCCGTTTTTGCCTTTAGGCGCTACGAGGACGCCTCGCTTCGTTACACGGGCATTGAGAGCCACGAGGGCTTGACCTATTACGGCCTTTATGACACGGTCGTGGCTCGAGAATAGAATAGTTTTTTTCACGTTCACCGCAAGTTCGCGACCTACCACTTTTTTCACAACACACCCTAAAGTCCCCGAAATCTTGTGCCAACGATAACACTGCCCGGTGCCGGACGGCAGGGGTAGGAAGATAAACCGAGTTAACGAATTATGAAGAACAACTTCAGTTCACTCTCCGACACGGAACTCGTGTCGCGTATTGG
>JADLGZ010000154.1 GCA_020849075.1 Fimbriimonadaceae bacterium
ACGGGACGCGTCGTTCCTCAAAGATTCGGAGTGCTTCCGCTCCCGTGGCGTTAGCAAAGAGCATTGGCAACTTAGTAAGCGGCAAGGAACTTACCGATGCGGTCTCTTCAAATCCTGCGCTCAACGCCTGGGTCAGGTCTCCCTCAGCCAGAGCCCCAATAACCCGAGATCCGTCGCTGACCGGAAGGGCGGGTAGCCCCAAGTCGCGCATTCGTTCGGCGGCTAGTTGCAGAGAGCTCTCTGAACCGACTGGAATGACAGGCTGGCAGAGGGAACCGATCGGGCGCCCTAGGAGGGGATTCATCTAACGAGGAATCTCCCGCGAGTTGATGAGGTCTAGGAGAACCTCGTCAACCGTTATGCCCTGCGTATCAACATCTGCGCGGAGCATCACGCGGTGGCGCAGAACAGGCAATGCGAACTCCTTCACGTCATCGGGAATCAGAAAATCCCTTCCTTTCAAAGCCGCCGTTGCCTTGCCGCACGCAAGCAGGGCCAGTCCCGCACGAGGTGATGCGCCAATTTGGATCTCATGGTGATCCCTCGTGGCGGTGATAATGCTCAGGATGTAATCAAGAATCTTGGGTTCGACAGCCACCGCATCGGCCTGCCCTCTCATCTCCTTCAGCTGGTCCGCATTTGCCACCACCTGTATACCGGCAGCACTGAGGTTTTGCGATCGGAAACCTTCGTGAAATCGTTTCAAGACTTCCCTTTCAGCTTCGGGGGCTGGATATGGGACGAGAACCTTCATGAGGAATCGGTCTTGCTGGGCCTCTGGCAATGGATACGTACCCTCAAACTCGATCGGGTTTTGGGTAGCAAAGACTAGGAAGGGGTCGGGTAAGGGATGGCGTTCACCGTCAATAGAGCTCTGCCGCTCCTCCATCGCCTCCAGAAGGGCCGCCTGAGTCTTGGGAGGTGTCCGATTGATCTCGTCTGCCAATAGAACATTGGTGAAGATTGGTCCCTTCCGCAGCTTGAACTCCACCGTCCGCGGATCGAAAACGTTGGTGCCAATAACGTCGCTCGGCATGAGGTCAGGCGTAAACTGGATTCGTGTGTACTGAAGATCTAGTGCTTGGGCAATGCTACGGACCAGCAGGGTCTTGGCAACACCAGGAACACCCTCCAAGAGAACGTGACCGTTGGCAAGGATCGCCACGAGAACCTGATTGATGAGTCCAGTCTGACCAACGATGGCCTTCCCGACCTCGGCGCGCAACCGTTCTGCCGTCTCAATGACGTTCGACATACTTTGCGCAGATCGTACACTATCTAGCTACCATCCGACTTAGTGGAACCAATGGTGGGGCGGGTACGTTCATACTTGGCAAGCGCAAACAACAAGGACCGTTGGAAACGGACGTCGGAGCAGGGATGCTCCACGCGCTGCTTACCGATCCATCTTCGCAAAGAATCCTGACGCGGTTCGGTCAAGCACCTCAACTAGGTCCCTCACTTCAATTCCACGAATCTCTGCCAGTTTACGTGCAATGAGCGGTAGATGCTTGGGGTGATTTCTCTGGCCACGGTGAGGTTCTGGAGGAAGCCAAGGCGCATCGGTTTCGATCACTAGCCGATCGAGTGGCGATGACCTTGAAATTTCCCTAAGCTCGTCGTTCTTTCGATAGGTTAACGGGCCGTTCACGCCGAGTAAGCAGCCCAGTCCGAGAGCGCGCTGAGCCGCCTCAGCATCTCCCGCCCAACAGTGCATTAAGTATGGGTGCAGTGGGCGGGCTTCCAACATGGAAAGGAGTTCGTCATAGGCCTGGCGGCAATGAAACACCAACGGAGCGTTCAGTTCATTCGCGAGATCAAGCTGTGACCTCAAGGCATGGGCTTGCTGCTCCGGCGAGGTGCGATCCCGGTAGAAGTCCAGCCCAATTTCACCGATCGCAACAACCTTGGGATGTGTCCAGAGCTCACGATACAGTTTGAGGGAAGCGGGTGAAAACGATGCGACACAGTTCGGATGGTGTCCGACAACCGCATAAACATTCTCAAACTTGTCCGCGAGCGCAACGGCCCGGAGCGACCACTCCTCGTCGATCCCGACCACAATCAACCCGGTAACGCCGGCGTCCTGGGCTTCTCGAATGGCATCTCCCGCGTTCGGAAATGCATTGAAGTCATTCAGGTGACAATGGGTATCTATCACAACCGATCCGCCTGCCGTTGCACGTCGTCCAAAGCTTCCTGTACTTGAGACCTCGCCGTCTCAATATCTTGGACAAAGATCGGTTCTCCGAACACCATCACCCCTCTGGAGAACGGCAATGGGATGAGAAAACGATCCCAACTTGATGCATAGATGCGCCACTGAGCGCTTGAAGAAGTAGGCACGATTGCGGCCCCGCTCTTTTGGGCCATGGCCAAGAGCCCATCCTGAACGACTCTGGCTGGCCCGCGTGGACCATCGGGGGTAATAGCCATTGAGGCACCTTCCCTAAGGGTTCGTATGGCTTCCACTAAGACCTTTACACCTTCCCGACCGGTACTTCCACGAATCGGCTGATATCCCCACCTCAGGAGTAGTCGGCTGATCACATCGCCATCGCGGCTCTGACTCACCATCGCAGTCAGGCCCCTTCCCTTCAGGAATCTGGTTCCGACGAATAGCCGACCGTGCCACGTACAAAAGATCAGGGGTTCTGCTGTGTTCTGATATCGTTCGTAGCCAACGCTGGTGATGCGGAGTGAGCGACCAATGCAGTCTAGCAAGAATAACAACACCGGGGAGAACCATGAAATCAGTTTGCGGTTCAAGTTCGTTGGGACTAGCCTCAAAAGAGACCTCGCGCCCGGGCAATATCTGCTGCCGGATGAAGTGGAAAATCGCGCGCCAATGATTCTCGCCATCCTCCATTTGGATCTAAGGCAATTAGTTCTAGCATTGCGTCTGGTCGCTCCACGCAATCTTCCAACGCTACGCTCTTGAGGACCTGTATTCGAAGGTCCGAAGAGCAATTTAGCTTCATCCGTTCGAGTGCCGGGACTTGTCCCAGAGCCCCAAGGGCAATTAGGCGAGGCAGCGCCTGCTCGGAATCCCCTTGCAACTGGCGCAAACGGAATGCGACCTCTTGATGGCGGTCACCCAGCGTTTGTGACGCATTTGCCGCTTGGGCAAGAGCTACCTGATCATTCGGCCGACGCTCCAAGATCGCTTTGGCGGTGAAGAGGGCTGCGTCCGGCCCTGTTGACTCAGAAAGTCGCGAGTAAGCGGCATCAAGTTCCGCGTTCCCCGAAGCACCGAAAACGAAGGCCATACTCAGGCCAAAGGCCAATCCGCCGAGGTGCGCCGCGAACCCGGTCCCGCCTGACGAGTCGCCCAACCGGACAAATGTCCCCAGTACTTGCAAGATGATCCAGGTGCCAGCTACCGCCAGTACAGGGACATGGATTTTTGCGCTGATCGGAACTCGTTGCCTGGCGTAACGGATGCCAGCAAAGCCAACGCATGCGGCAACGCAAGCACTGGCGCCAACCAGAACGCCGTTATCGGCAGATGTTCGGTACGCTGCCCAATGTACAAGAACTCCAGTGAGCCCACCTAGGACATAAACGATAAGATAGCGCCACCAGCCTAGGGCCAGCTCAACTGCCGCGCCAGCGACTGCGATAAACAACATGTTCCCCAGCAAGTGAAACACGTTCCAATGCAAGAATAAGGAGCTGAAAGCAGTTGCCAAAGATGGCAAAGACGCGCGAAACCCCGCCGTTTCTACCAAACCTCCACCCGACAGCGTTACTTGAACGGCTAGGGCTAAGTTGGCAAGGAGCAGCGCTAAGGTCAGCCAGGGTACGCGAGGTCCCGTTTAGTCCTCCTCAAAGTACTCATCCGCAATTTCCACATTAACGTAGGTTTCCTTAACGTCGTCAAGTTCCTCAAGGGCATCAACGAGCTTTACAATCTTGCGGATGTCTTCGGGAGACGGGGTGGCAAAATTGGTCGGGATTCGAGCGAGCTCTACCTCCGCCGTCATAATCCCACTCTTTATCAAACCGTCGTTGGTACTGTGCAGATTCTCGATCCTCGTTTCAACAACGAAATGTTCATCGTCGCCCCCAACATCCTCCGCGCCAGCGTCTAATGCTGCTAACGTCACTTTGTCTTCATCTTGGCCTGCCTTGGGAACGAGTATCTGGCCCACGTACTTGAATTGCCAAGCGACCGATCCATTCTCACCCAGGCTTCCCCCGTTCTTATTGAAGGCGTGCCGCAGTTCCGCCACCGTACGATTTCGGTTTTCAGTATAAACCTCAACCATCAAGGCGGAGCCACCTGGGCCATAGCCTTCATATACGAGTTCCTCGAACTGCTCACCCTCAATTTCACCCGTACCACGCTTGATGGCCCGGTCAATGTTTTCCTTTGGAAGGGACTCTTCCTTGGCGCGGTCAATGGCCACGCGAAGACGGGCATTGGTCGCCGGATCGCCCCCGCCA
This sequence comes from Fimbriimonadaceae bacterium, assembly GCA_020849075.1. Lineage (GTDB taxonomy): Bacteria > Armatimonadota > Fimbriimonadia > Fimbriimonadales > Fimbriimonadaceae > JAFLBD01. The sequence goes on from JADLGZ010000154.1 coordinate 4,450, forward strand.
GCTTTCGCCGCAACAATGATCTCGCGACCTAGTTTTGTAAACAGCTTTCCTCGAATCGCATCTTGCTTACCCTTGCGGATTCGAATATTCTTCCATTTGGAGTGACCAGCCATACCTTTGAGCTATTTTGACACGGACGGCTTGCCAAGTTCCAAAATCTTCACTCAAACGGGGTATCACAAGGTCAAACCGTGCTCGAAGTATCTAACCTCGTCAAAACTTACAAGGACGTGCGCGCCGTAGACGGGCTTAGTTTTACGATACATCCCGGCGAGATCGTGGGGTTGATTGGGCCCAACGGGGCGGGCAAGACCACGGCGATGCGTTGTTGCGCCGGTATCTTAAGGCCCACCAGCGGTTCGATCAAGATTAATGGTCACGACATTGTTGGGAATCAGGCACAGGCTAAGAGCGGCCTAGCCTACGTTCCCGAAGTCCCAAGCCTTTATGAACTCCTAACTGTAGATGAACACTTGAAGTTCATTGCGATGTGTTACGGCACCCTCGACGTATATGAGTCGCGTAAGGATGAGTTGCTGGATCGATACCATCTCTCGGAGAAACGGGGTGACCTAATCGCAACCCTTAGCAAGGGTATGCGTCAGAAATTCAGTGTGGCCTGCGCCCTGGTGCATCGGGCTAATGTCTTGCTCTTTGATGAGCCGTTAATCGGCATTGATCCTGCCGGGGTCGCCGAGATCAAGCAAGAGTTTCTGAATGCCAAGGGCGAAGGAGCGAGCATTGTGATCTCAACCCACCTCTTGGACACCGCAGAAAGGCTCTGCGACCGAATCCTCATTGTTTCTCGCGGACGATTGCTGTTTCAGGGAACGCTGGATACGCTTCGTGGCGGCAAGGAAGCCACTCTCGAACAGCTATTTCTGGAAATCACGGAAGGAGACCAAGGTGCACCCCCTCCTATGGCTTAGTTGGCGGCAAACCATAAACGGCATCCGGCGAGCCCTGACCTCGCCACGTCGGCTGATCGGAATCCTTTTCATCGTCGGTTACTACCTGATGATCTTCCGGCCATTCCGAGGTACCACCTCCACTGCCGGATGGATGACCATACCGTTTGCAAACCTGCCACCAATCCAGGTTATTGATGCAGTCTTCTTTGCTCTCTTTGGCGTCATGAGTCTGCTGTACATCATGGGCTTGACAAGCTACCGGGGTGGGCATAATCCGGCCGACATTGATGTGCTTTTCTGCACTCCAGTGTCCCCAAAGCATGTCCTAATCTTTCGAATGCTTCGAGACTCGCTGGTGAGTTTGATCCTGCCGTTGTTGGTCATGCTCGTGTCTTGGCGTTCTACCGCAGGAGCATGGGAGTCCCTATCACGAGGTCTCAATCCAGCTGCCGCAGCTTCGTCGGTTCGCCTCATTACCGTCAGCTACTGCCTGATGGGACTTGGCTGGGTTGCCCTTGGATATGCAGTCAGTCTCATGGCGAACCGCCCCGGATTGGTCTTTGATCGAATGAGAAAGGGAATTGGACTGGGCCTGATTGTGTTCCTTGCGGGTCTGGGGTACGCGGTGTACAGCATGCTGATTCGGGACCTTGAAGGTAAGGGCATCATCGCCACCCTTAATAACCCGTGGCTACGCGGCATTCTCTTCTTGCCGAACGCGGCCGTAAAGCTAACGCTCGCGCCAATAACGGGCTCCGTCCAAGACGCGCTTGTCGGACTTGCAACTCTCGCCGCCTTCATTGCAGTATGTGTCTCCCTCGCACTCAGCCAATCCAGCTGGCTGTATGAAGTAGCTGCCCAGCGGGTAAGTCAAACAGTGCAATCAGCTCGATTTGCGCGGTCGGGGGACATATATGGGGCGACGGCCCAACGTTTGCGCACTGGCAAAGGCATTCGGAGTCAGTTCAGTTTCTTGGTCCGCCTAAGACCCAAAGGCCCCTGGGCGCTTGTCTGGAAGGATGTGATCAATTGCCTCAGGGGCTTTAGCCTCGTGCTCTTCTTGATCCCCCTTGCCGGGATTGCCATGGTTGCCATGTTTTATCATGATCAAACCGACAAGGGTGGGATGGGGATGGGTCTAGCGATCATCATGGTGATCGTCATGATGTCGTTTGCTAGCACCAGCATGGCAGCGAGCTCTGGGTTTGTTGACATGCTTAACCGAATTGACATTCTCAAGCCCTTGCCCTTCTCGCCCGGAAAAACCATGTTCTTCGAAGTCCTTGGTAAAGCAATACCCGGGACCCTTACGGCCACAACAATTACTTTGGTCGCCCTTTGTATCAAGCCCACCGCGTGGGAAGCATCTCTGGCCGGTAACTTTCTTGGGATCGGAGCTTCGGCAGTCGCTTCCGTGTGCATTGGGCTGACAACGGTGCTATTCCCTGACATAGAGGATCCCTCCCAACGAGGGCTGAGGGGCTTAGTGCAGCTGCTCGTATTTCTAATATTCGCCGTACCGCCAATGGGTACCTATCTGGGCCTCCAGATTGGGCTTAAATGGACACCACTCATGGCTACGGTGCCCGCTCTAGGAATGGGCCTTACGGTTGCCCTGGTCGGCGCTCAGGTGGCCGGCAATCTCTTTGCCAGCTTTAACCCAAACGAGTAAAATGCAAGCGGGAACCGGGGCATTGCCACCGTTGTTCAACTCAAGAGTAAATGAGGTTCAGCCGAGGCTCGCTCAAGTTTGTACTCGGCTTCGTAGTTCTGGTGGCCGCCGGATACGGGGCTTGGCAGGGCTATGCCTTCCTGCAGTTGCAGCACTTCGTCATGCGGAAATTGCCCGTCACGGAGGTAAACCTCATCGCATTGGATCCAAAAGCCGGCTACCGTATCATTGTGGCTAACCAGATCGCACAAGTCGTCGAGCGAAAGTCCGGTGACGAACAGACCGGGTTTTCCGACGATGATTTTGGGGAGTCATCCTCCGACGACAGCGCACGCCGACTGCCTGTAAAGGACCTGCTGATGGCCCTTCAAGGAGACACCAAGGCACTCAGCAGCTTCGTCATGAATCTTAACAAGATTAGCGAGAACGACTTGCCTCCCAGCCCTGTTGTCTGGCGGGAGGAGGATCTGGAGAAGGCGTTCGGGGGTGACTCCAAATTGCGATCTCAACTAGAAAAGGACATTAATGTCGGCCTTGATGGAACACCGTTGGAAGAGATTCGGCCCAGCGCCCTTGAGATCGGTATTGTGGTTGACTTCCCCGTCGGCATCAATGTGGACGGCAAGCAACATGAAGCGAGAATCCTTGTTGACTACCGACCATCTTTCACCCGTGACGTTATGAACCGAATCGAAGAAAGGTCCACCATTACGGAGGCGACCATCCGGGGTACGTACGTGGACGAAGCTCGAAAGATATTGGCAGGGGCCAAGGCCAAGGAAAACGTCATCAATTCAATTCGGGCGAAATATTCAATACCGAGAAAGAGTGAGCTAGCCGAGGCTCCTCAAAGGGTACTCGCGGCTACGTCCGTAATCTTAAACTCTGAGCAAATGAAGTCCGCCGTCATCGCCGCTTACGATGCCGCCAATGGCCAACGCTTTCATAACCTCAAAGTTGGGCTCAATGATGAGGGGATGAAACGTCTTTGGAAGTACAGTCGTGAGAATCAGGGATTCCAAGTATTGTTGACCGTAGACGGCATCCCGGTCGCTGCGCCACGCTTTAGAACCGAACTAATGAGCCATGAAGTCACGATCAGCCAGCTCACCGACCCTCGCTTGGCCCAAGACACCGCCGACGCAATCAATCACAATAGGAACTAGAACAGTGAAAACAACTCATCTCGCCCTCATTTGTAGCCTACTGCCTTTAGCGGGATGCAACCAGAACCAAGCTTCCGGCTACGTGCCGGAAGAAATCAAGATTGTTAATGCGGCTCAGGCCGCCAAGGCCAATGACCTAGACTACTTCCCCATGGC
>JADLGZ010000155.1 GCA_020849075.1 Fimbriimonadaceae bacterium
AGGACTACGGCGAAGGGGTTCAAGGTAGCTGGGGTCTTTGCGAATGGCCGGCACGATGTAGGTGTGGGGGGAGGAATCTGTCAGGTCAGTACCACCATATACAATGCTGTCGCTTTGGCGGGCCTACAGATTACGCAGAGGAGTAATCATTCCATGGCGGTGACTTACGTACCCGTCGGTCGAGATGCGGCCGTCAGCTACCCTAACCCCGACCTGAAGTTCACAAACTCATTTGATTTTCCAGTCGCGCTGGACACAGTTTATTCGAAGGGCCAGCTAACTGCTTCTATCTTGGGGATCAAGGACAAGAGCGTCGAAATCACCATTGAACGCGGCCCAGTCAGTACGTGGGGCAGGGGTGTGAAGGTACAGAACGACCCCTCCTTGCCTTATGGAAGGTCCAGGGTCATTGATGCGGGAGGGGCCGCCCACAAGACCGTCACTTATCGTGTCTTTAGGAAAAACGGGAAGGTCGTGAAGCGCGAAGTTCTGCACGTCAGTCAGTATCCCGGCTCACCCCGGTTGATCGGTCGAAACCTTAGCGCAAGGCCAAAGCCCAAGCCTGCGGTGCAAGGGCCGGTTGCGGTACCGGTGGCACCTCCTACTGAGTAACGCGCACCAGAATGAATTGCTTGCCCTGGTAGACAACCTGCCCCAAGTGGCTGAGGTCGGAATAGGGCCAATTGGGATAGTTCTCCGAGTTGATTGAGATGATGAAATCGGCTTTGCTTCGCTGAAGAAACTCCACCTGTTCGTGTTCGGTGGCTCGGTTGGAGAACAAGTGGATGATGCTGTCGTCATGCCGCTTCCCGTAATCGGGCGTTTCACTCCAATGTCCGGCATAGGTGTAAACCCCTGCAAGTCCCGAAACTATCGCGTTAAGATCAGGAATTACTGGCGATCCAAATCGGTCAAGGTGATTTTCGATCGGGTTTGGGACACCGGGAACCGCCACCACTACTGCTCCGGGTTCTTTGTCTAGTATGCGCACAATGTGTACCGCGTCGGGCGAAAGAAATGCGGGATGAACGGTGGTCGTTGCAACATTGTCACGGGTTAGTTCCAATTCCCGACGTATCCAAAGGACACTGGTCGCACAAATGAGCGTGATGAAGACCGTGGCAACTAGGTTTCGCTGGTTCCGCTCAAAGCGCTTCATCAGTTCACTTAGTCCCACTGCACCGAGGAGCCCGTAAGGAATGATGAGGCCAGCCGCAAGTTTGCGTTGAAACAACTCCGGCACAAATGGAGCGAACAGCCCAAGGGTAGTCCAAGCCAGGAGGAGATTCCAGACGGGATCCCTGCGGGACATTGACCAGCTCATGGCGAGAGCGGCAAGCGTAAAAGCGCCCCACACTCCCCAAGTCATGAGGAACTCATTTCCAGTCCGATATGCCGCGAATCCGGCACCAGAAACAACCGCGGCCCAGATCCAAGTGGCTAATTTGCGGCGAGAACCCGAATCGGGCGATGTGTAGAAGGCCACTGCGACCACGACAAGGGTGGGAGCAATTCCGCCCAGCAGGGTGGGCATTCCGCTGGTGTAGGTTGGGGTCGCCGCTCTGGATTGAAACACGGGATCAAGCTTGAGGACATGCAGAAACCACCATGCGCTCGGGATCAAACCGGAGCAAATGACGACCACTCGCGCTAACCAAGCCATTGAGAAATTTCCAGCGGAAATTGAGGCGATCAGTAAGCCGAGGAGAACGAGCCCGAGCAGGAGGACATCATAACTATGGATATTCATGAGGACCGTCATGCAGGGGAATGCCCAAAGAACGGGCCGCCAAGAGTTATGTGCCTCCAAGACGGCGATCAATATCCCGAGGATGAGGCATAAACTGGCCATGAAGAGGCCATTAGTGAGCATTGAAGGGAATACAAACGCTTCAGCCTGCCAAACATCAATGGGAAGGTGATTCCCGAACAAGGGCGCGAAGATCCGGGCCGTTGGCAGCAAAATAGCGCGACCGAAATTGTGCCAGACCAGAAACCCCAGTCCTCCGCCAAAGGTGGTGAGAATGAGGGCAAATTTGCACGTGAACAGGTCCCATTCAGTGCGATGAACGAGGCGGCCGAGTAGCACAACAAAGAGGAAGCTGAGTAAGGCCCGGGCTAACGTTGCGGCTCCGACGAGGCCAGTGAACCTACTGACTTGTCCAAGTAACCAGAAATATAGGTGGATGGTTTGGCGCGGTTGGCTGTCCGTCGTGAAGCGATTGTCAAAGAAGAAGGCCCCATTTTGGGCCTGTTTCATCCAAGCAAAGTAGACCATGTGGTCGTCCGTGTTGAACGGCGTCCCAAGGTACATCGAACCCTCAGGCTGAATCGCCCAAGCAAACAAGGCGGGGAGTAAGGCGAGCGCTACCGCGGCTAGCGCGACTTTGATGACAAAGGGCCGGAGTAACTGGTCGCGATCGGTCATTGCTCGCCCATGGGTGTAAGTTCAGGTGGAATGTAGCCCTAATGCGGGATGGGACGCCCCATGGAGCGATATATATCCTCGATCATCTTCTTGTTAGCCTTGGCTTCTTTGTTGTTCGGGTCAAGCTTGAGGGCCTCTCGATACAGACGCAGTGCTCGCGGATACTTGACTTTTGCACCCAGCAAGGGCGACGTCATGACTACGGTACCCAGTTGAACAGTCGCATTTACATAGGCGCGCTTCTTTGCTTGATTTGACTTATCTTTCGTCCAAGAGCCCTTCGTGGATGCGTATGCTTTCTCCGCCTTCTGGAGCTTCAACTTGGCATCGTTAGGAGCTTGGGCATTGGCCAAAGCAATGAGCGCGAACGCGACCAAACACGACGAATGCTTCATGAGTCTATTTTACTGACATGGCTAGAGATTGCTGCCCGCAATCGCGTGATTGCGGCTAGCGTACGGGAATCGGAAGGCAACCCCTGAGCTGCGATGAGGTCGTCCTTAACCTCCTGGGGCAGACGTGATTCCAACATAGCATCAGTCGCGTTTGCCGGAAGAGAGGCCATTCTGAGAAGGTCGCGACGCAATGATTCCACGACCTGGCTCTGGGCCATCTTGAGATTCTTCGCTCGTTGCAGCATCTGGGCAAAGGCCTCCATTAGGTCTCGAGTTCCAGCTTGACGTCGGCGTAATGGGAGAGGAATCCCAAAGATCACTGCGCTCGACCAAGCAACGACGCCAAAGAGGAGATAGCCTTGCCATACGGTTGCCCTCGCCCATCCCCCGAGAGCCGAGATCATGCCTTCATCAAAGACATTGCCAAAGGTAGCTTCGGTGAAGACAACTCTCTTATTCTCGCCCGCGACAGACCTGACCAAGGTAGCGAAGAAAGCCGCATTATCAGCTCGGTCAATGAATCGGTTTGTGAATCCCAGGCCATCATGGACCGTGGCGATCACTCCGTTCCCTTGAGCCTGAAAACTAACCAATGCTTGCTTGGTGGAAGCGTCCACCCAAACATCGAGCGGTTCAGATCCCGACCAGAAATCGGGTTCCAGCGCGACGGTTCCATTGACTCGGAGTATGCGATCTTGAAAACTGTTCTGAATTTGGATGGGTGTTTCGGCGCTAGTGGTGGCTGCATTGAAGTCATCGGAGACCATGATGACAATCATTCGGCGACCTTCCGATACCTTGCTCAAAAGGAACTTAGCCATTGGGTCCCTCCCCTGCCGGCGTACAAACGCGATGATCACCTCATCGTTGGCAACTTGGGGAGCCGAGTTTAAGTCTTGGCGCACCTTGAACCCGTTTAACTCGAGGACTTCGGCCGCAAGGCGTGTGCCGCTAGGCTTACTACTGGTAATCGATGGAAATGTTTCGTTAGAACTCCGACCCAAGACCACCAAGAGGGTAGTGCAGCTGAGAATAATGCACAGCCAAAAGGTAATGCGTCGCAATAACGCGCCGCCGATCATGCCGCTCGCCTCGGGTTTAGGATGTCAAGCAGTTTCTGGTAGTAGCCTTTGAATCGAGCAGCATCCTCTTCACCTTTGCATCGGTGACCGTACCAAATCGAATCAAACTCCCGAGTCGGGGCGAGAAAGTTGAAATCTGGCCGGGTGACATTCTCGCAGAAACGATGGTAGTGCTCCCAATTGGTCTCATGACGGCGAAACTCAATGACCGATGCTTGATCGAGTCGGAGCAAACATGCAACATATAAGCACCGAACAGCTTCTCTGTAATGACCTTGAGCAATAAGTGCATCCGCCCTTGCGAGCCATTCGTCAAGAGAGAGCTTGACTTCATCGTCGGCAATGAGACCCTTTGACCGATCTACCTTCTTCCGACCTTGGATGATCAGCTTCAATGCGACGGCTAATGCGGCTAGGGCAACGGCCCCAATGACGACCCAAACAACAGTCGTGAGGAAGGTCGGAACGATACTGACACCGGGAACCCTTGGAGTTGCTGGTCCACGATTTGGGCGCTCAAACAATTTGCGGAGCCAGTCACCAAATGATTCCAAGCTTTTTTGGAGCCAATTGGATTGTTCGCGGGCCCCAGGATCATTGTATAGAGGTGACCGCTTTGCCTTGCGAAGAGCATCAACATCCACCTTTGCCTTGGGCGTCCTCGAACCGCTGGCGATCGCTCGAATCCGGACAGCCGCTTTGATTTGGTTGATCAATGCTTCATCGGGAACTGGGACTGCGATAGCTTGCCCTGCTTTGGTGGCGAGCGGTGCGTCTGCTTCAAGGGGAACGTGGCGATCCCTAAGGATTCGTTGGATCTCTTGCTTGGAAGTAGCTTGATCCAAGTCACGACTTAGCTGATCATAGTCAAGAGCGCGGGCCAAGGAGGCTCCCAAAAGCGCTGTGAGGAGTACGATCAGCTTCATCGTTTCAGAGCCAATTCTTGGTGCAGAAGGCTAATGTCATAGCCTTCCAACCTGATCCTCCGTTCAAAATAAACCAGCGTGGACCCAACGGTGAAGATGGGTGCCATGACCCAAAACGCAAGCAGATAGGGAAGTCCCGAAACGAGGGCAATGGCTACCTCGCCCCACCAGTGTCGCCCAAGCACACTTTGTAGCCAAGGCATGACTCCCAGCAAGCTGTAGATGCCTACGATGCCCCCCCAGAAGCACAGTGCTAGTAGCACAAGGGTAAATCCGAGCCTGAGGATTGTATCATCCCCCGAGCCCGCGCCTCGGTAAGCGCGAATGAGCTGGACGCTACGCTTCGCAGCTTGCTTGGTAGAGAGCCCCTCCAGAAGTGCGCTGGCCGGAGCTAGGCTGTGCCGGACCATGACATACAGGAATGCCGCTAGTGAAACCACCGCCGCAAGGATAGCGATGCCGCCTGCGGCGGCAGAAAGATTGTCAAAGCGATCATTAAGGAGGGCACTAACTAAGAGAAGGGCGAGCGTGCCTAGAAGTCCAGTACAGGCCAGAAGCAGGGTTCGCCCCATCAGCTTTATCGAGCGATAAAGGTCTTGATCAGCCCGGGCGTGCCGTTCGCCTGCATGGACCGACCGATTCGCGATGAAATCCGAAGTCGCATGGACACTGTGCGTTACGATCACTGAAAGCCCAATGATGACGATCGGCAAAGCGGTCAGGAGACCGAGAGCGACCGTCGTTGCAACTTCGGCTACTTGACCATAGACGTTTGTTGGGTTCTTAGTCGTAAAGAGTTGGGGAAGGACCAACTGAGTCATCATCATGAAGGCAATGTAGACCAAGGTGACCGCGCTAAACGTTGGCCCGAGCACGCGCATCCCTATCTCGCGATAGGCCTTGGTCGTCAAATCCAGGACTTCACCAGAAGACATTGGATGCAACGACTCCAGTCGCTGAATGCGATGCATTGCGGGCGTAAAGACGTCTCCTTCTTCTACAGGCATTGGACCCATTCCGATGAATCATCAAGGCTGATTCATCGTTAATACTTACAGCTATGTTGACATTATCTGCGCTTGCCGCGATGAGTTTGGTTGTCTCTCCGCAGAGCCAAGATATCAAGAATTACGTTCAAAGCTCCTTCGAAGATGCGTCGTTTACTGTCGTTACCGGGCAATACAGCATGTCCGAACTCTCGAAGATCAGCAAGGACTTTTCACAGAGTTACCGATTCAAGCAGTCCCAGGTTTGGTTGAAAGAGCCCTTTAAGCTCCGAATGATGTCGGAAGTGGACGATACTCAGGTCCTATTTGTTGTCAACGGGGGGAAGCGGATGTACAAGTTCCCTCGCAGTGGCGTGATGAAGACGGATGACATTAGCAAGGCTCCCGGTAAGCGACAGACTGCCCTTGACTTCGGCATTCTCACTCCCGCCTTGGTGAACGGTTACTTTTCGGCTGATTTTGTTAGAATGGATCGAGCTACAGGGGACGCCGTGTTTGATCTAACCTACGTGCCGAGCCTGAAGGACTCAAGTCGGCACCGTGTTTGGATTGATCCGAGCACAAAGGTAGTCACCAAGCGCGAGTGGTACGCCCAGAAGCGTAACGATGGTCGGCTCATGGCGACATTCATTTACTCTAGCCCGAAAAAGTTTGGCAATGTCACCCTCGCAACAGCGCTTACGGTGAACAATTCGGATAACAAGCGAGCGGGCTCCCTGACCTACAACAGCATCAAGGTCAACACGGGTCTTGCTGACAGTCTCTTTGCTCTCAAATAGAGTCGCCTGGAAGGAGCTTAGACAAGGAGTGCCCGATGGCTTCGGCTGTAAAGCGAAGGAGGGCGATCCCCGACTGGTAGTCTTGCCTAGTTGTCCCGATAATGGCTAGCGTTCCGGCTTCCTCCGATCCAACGTAAAAGGAATGGCGGAGGATGCTCAGCTTATGCATCCCGGGGACGTCATTCTCCCTTCCAATCGTGATCATCATCGGGCGTCCACTCTGGTTCTGGATTGCGGCTGAGAGGAGATCCTCGTTTTCTAAGTTCTCCAGGACTTCACGAAGTAAACCCGCATCGCGTTGGAACTCTGGCTGAGCAAGAACGTATTCCTCTCCTTCCATCACCAGTTGGCCCTTTGAAAGTTCCTTGCCAATTGCCCGAAGGCCGGAGAAAACAGCATTAACGAACTTGTCCGAACTGGGTTTGCCGGATGGCTGAGGATTCTTTAGCCGCCCAAGCCCCTTTGCACTGACGTTTGCAAGCTGGCTGGGAAGCAACTCATTCAACCGACCAAAGTCCTCCAGGGTCAGACCGGGCTGGCATTCAAGAATGCGACTTTGAACGTCGCCATTGCTCAGCGCGACGACCAGCATAGCCCGGCTCGGTCCTAATGCGGTCACCACAGCGCTCTGGACTTTTTGGCCGCTGAGTC
>JADLGZ010000156.1 GCA_020849075.1 Fimbriimonadaceae bacterium
ACACTAAGGCATCCTGCCGGGAACCACGCGGCAGCAGGCCGGTGAACCCCGCCAGGACCGGAAGGTAGCAACGGTAAGTCGAACCTCTGTGCGATGTGGACCTCCCGGCGCTCCAAAATGGAAGCATTATGAGCCGCATTGCCCTCTACCGAAAATACCGTTCCCAAACCTTTGGGGATCTGATCGGGCAAGAGCATGTTGTCCGAACGCTCCAAAATGCGGTGAAGGCGGGCACGGTGAACCACGCATTCCTCTTTACTGGGCCGCGCGGGACCGGGAAGACTTCATCAGCTCGGCTACTCGCTAAAGTTCTGAATTGCCCCAATCAGAAGGATGGAGAACCCTGTAATGAGTGCGAGCTTTGCACCACGATTACGGATGGTCACTGCATGGACGTTCTGGAGATTGACGCGGCCAGCGAAGCTGGCGTCGAGGATGTTCGCCGCCTGATTGTTGACGTCATCGAGTATCGCCCGACGGTAGCCCAGTACAAGATCTTCATCATTGATGAAGTTCACGACCTGTCGGCTAAGGCCTTTGATGCCCTGCTCAAGACAATTGAGGAGCCACCAGAGCACATCGTCTTCATCCTAGCTACAACCGAATTGCACAAAGTACCGGCGACCATTCAGAGCCGGTGCCAGAAGTTTCAGTTCAACCGAGCTTCAATACAAGACATCTATGGCCGACTTGCCTACGTGCTGGAGCAAGAAGGAGTTGAGTTTGAACCGGCTGCAGTTCAAATCATTGCTCGGATGGCCGATGGCGGATTTCGAGATGGTCTTTCGTTACTTGAACAGGCCCTCATCACCGCAGACGGAAAGTTGTCCCTCCAAAGCGTACTGGATCAACTTGGATTGATTCCAGGTGAGACGGTAGATGAATTGCTCATTTCGATGGCCGAGCGCCGGCCCCAGGATTCTCTGAGGCTCGTGGATGAAATATATCGGACTGGCCGCGATGCCAAAGCTATCCTCGAAGCAATGCTCCAACGGTTGTCCGAGATGACGAGGGCCACATTCGGGGTGGAGGTGGGGGCATCCGGTGAAGCAGCCCTTGAAGCAGCGCTAAGGGCCACTGCTTCTCAGCTTGGGACGGAGACGATTCTGCGCTTACGGGAGCTATGTGCCAATGGTATTCGTGATGTCCGCGACGTCAGCTTGCCAAGGCTGTGGTTGGAGTCACATTTGCTTTCGTTTGGGCTTGTGCCTGTGTCCGTGCCGCCATCAGTAGCACCAGGGTCTGCGCAGACTACGCCCGCGAAGCCGGCTAAGGTTGAACTTGTTGCGGAGGCACCGAAGGCGCCCGTAGCCGTTGAGCCAGTCGAAATAACGCCAGAGCTTGCCGAAGCCGCGAAACTCTGGGCCCAAGCTACGGGCAAGCTCATCGAACAGTCTAAGCTAGCCGCTTCTCTCTTGCAAAAGACCCGTCCGACCAAAGTAGATGACCAAACCGTCACGATTACCTTCGCGCGAAAGCTAGATATGGATCAGTTCCAAGACAAGCAACCGAAGCTCTTGGCGGCGGTAAGAACTGGGTGGGATCAAGCGCGGGGGAACAAGGAATGGAGCTTGGTTTTCGAAGCCGAACGCGTAACGACCAAGCCGGATAGCAATGCGGCGGTAGAATTGCCAGCAGAAGGAGCTCGATTGGCAGAAATGACCAAAGAGGTCTTCGAACACTTCTAGAAATATGAAATTGCCTAAAGGTTTTGGTGGACAGGGTTTTGGCGGCGCGTTGCAGCAGGCGCAGCAAGCAATGGCGCGGGCCCAGAACCTCGAGAAAGAGCTTGCCACGGAGCGAGTGGAGCACGAAAAGGACGGCGTGAAGGTTATCTTTGATGGTACGGGCGATCTCCAGTCCCTATCAATCGATCCGGAATTGGTGGATCCCGACGATGTTGCGGGCCTAGAATCGGTGATCGTCGCCGCCATCCGCCAAGGCTTCGCAAAGGCGAGCGAGATGCGTAGCCAGCGCATGCAAGATATCATGCCCGATATCCCCGGACTTGGTGGCTTGGGCCTCTAAGATTTGCTTTTTGCTAAACCTCTTGGTGACCTGATAGCGCAGCTTGAGAAGCTGCCAGGCATTGGCCCCAAGTCAGCTCAGCGTCTGGCATTTCACTTGGTCCGGCAGCCCGATGACGACGTTAGGATTCTGAGTGAGGCCCTATTGAAGGCTAAGCTGGCGATTCGGTTGTGCGAACGGTGCCAGAACATTAGTGAATCTTCAATCTGTGGAATCTGCGCCGATTCTCGGCGTGATGGGACCACGATCTGTGTCGTGGCCGATCCAAAGGATGTTGCCGCCGTTGAGCGTATCAATGAGTACCGAGGTCTGTACCACGTATTGCATGGGCTCATGTCACCCATGGACGGTATTGGCCCGGAAGACCTTAAGGTGCGAGAGCTGATCGCGCGGCTCGGCGAAGTAACGGAGGTAATCGTGGCCACTAACCCGACAATTGAAGGCGATGCGACGGCGCTTTACCTAGCGAAGTTACTCAAACCCAGCGGCGTAAAAGTAACGCGGTTGGCCCATGGGATGCCTGTAGGTGGTGAACTGGACTACGCCGATAGTGCAACGCTTCATAGTGCGTTGGAATACCGCCGAGAACTCTAGTTTGCGACCACCTGACCGATGTCCTTTCGCGCAAATGCGCCGTCAAACTGGACCTTCTCGACCCCGTCGTAGGCCCGTTGCCGAGCTTCTGTGAGGCTGGTGCCGACGGCGGATACCGCCAATACGCGACCACCATTAGTGACTAGGACCCCTTCTCTTTTGGCGGTACCAGCGTGAAAGACATGGACTCCGCGGGGCATTTCGCCGATTGTGATTGGCACACCCTTCTTGTAGGAGCCGGGGTAGCCGCCACTGGCCACAACAACTGAAACCGCGCAATCTTGGGTGACCTCCACCGGAGGAAGCGCCTCGCCCCGAGCGGCCGCCATAAGCAACTCGGCAAATCCGGACCCGAGCCGCCGGACGACAGACTGAGTCTCTGGGTCACCGAAGCGGACATTGTATTCAAGGCAAACAGGAGTGTCGTCTACCACCATGACGCCGCTGAACAGGACCCCGTTGTACTGAATGCCGTCCCTTACCAATTGGTTAACCATGGGCCGTACAATGAGTTCCTCGGCCTTCATCAACTGAGAAGGCATGACCCATTCGCAAGGACTGAAGGACCCCATACCTCCCGTATTCGGCCCTCGGTCCCCGTCAAGCGCTCGCTTATAGTCTTGAACGACGGGCAGACTCCAAAACTCTCCACCGCTGACAACTGACAAAAGGCTGAACTCACGCCCAACGAGCCGGTCCTCAATAACTACCGTTTGCCCTGCTGTGCCAAACGCGCCCTCAACCATCATCTCTGCGATGGCTTCCGCCGCCTCATCAAGACTTGGGCAGATGACGACACCCTTGCCGAGGGCATTGCCGCTAGCCTTGACCACGACCTGCCTGCCCAAATCAAATCTCGATTGAGCGTAGCTGTAAGCGGCTTCTGGATCGGTGAAAGTTCCGGAGGCGGCAGTTGGTACGCCGGCTCGAGCCATCATTTCCTTACTAAATGCTTTGCTGGCTTCCAGTTGGGCGCCCTCTGCACCCGGCCCGAAAACGGGGAAGCCTGCCGACCGTAGCCGGTCGCCTAAGCCAAGCACTAAAGGGTCTTCAGGGCCAACGACCACCAACTCTGGCTTCAGGCGATCACAAAGGGCCACTACCCCTGCATAGTCGTTGGTGGCTACTCCGAAGCACTCACATTCCATGCCTGGATTACCCGGCGTGGCAAAAACTTCTGCTTCTTGCCCAAGTTTCCAGACGAGAGCATGCTCACGCCCTCCGCTACCTACTACAAGAGTCCGCACGAGCTTATTGTGGCATTAGCCTGCTTATTAACCAAAAGGTTAGCCCGCCCATAGTCAGCCACTGAAGCAACCCGACCATGATCGGCTTCCAACCTGCTTGGATTACCTCAAGGAGTCTGGTTTGTAGGCCCACTCCCGCCATGCCGACGCTGAGCACCAAGGGTACGACCATGTCTCCAAACCACCTGGCTTGGGGCTCAACGCCAATTTGAGGTGCGAACGAGCGTAAAGTAGCCATCGCTAGGAAGGCCCAGAGGAACCACGGCACTAAGCCTGCTTTCCGATCGGCGACGGCCCCCGAGCCTTTAACGAACCACCCCAGACCGATTATTGCCGGTGCCAGCAGGCAGACACGAGCCAGCTTAGTGACGGTTGCGACGTCCTGGGCCGGTCCCGCAGCCGCCA
>JADLGZ010000157.1 GCA_020849075.1 Fimbriimonadaceae bacterium
CAGTAGAGAGCCCCAGAGTAGCCGCGAGCCAGGGCTCATCGAACAATTGGCATGGCTGGTCCTTCAGGCAACTGAACTGAGGGCTGTTCCATGCGTTGGGCCGCGTCCCCATTGAGGATACGGATGGGCTTCATGCTACTAGAGCTGGTTAGCATCTGCAGCAGGGCCAGTAAAGCCATCGCGGCAATTGACGCTCCTGCAATCGCTGGCGACCAATACAATAGGCTCCGCTTCACCGAGCCCACGCGGTGAAGACGCAGAATATCGCGGGCAAACTTATCTTTGTCCACTTCAGGTTCAATCGCCGCTCCGATCAGCAGGCCGTCTAGAAAAGGCTCTTCCAACTCTGGATAGTGCGTTTTTTTCGAGAGAAAGTTCATTAGGAATCCCGCGTGGCGGCCATCCATAGGTCTCGGAATCGCTCACGGGCGACGTGCAATCGGCTTCGAACTGTACCCACCGGCACGCGCATAACGTCTGCGATTTCCTCGTAGCTCAACTGCTCCATTTCGCGGAGGATTAAGGTGTTACGAAGATCCTCGCTGAGCTGACCCAGTAACTTGTGAATGACGATTTTGTTGTCAATATGAGAGCCTTCATGCTCAATAACAGAATCAAACTCGGCCGGCTCTGCCTTGCGTTGGCGAAGTCGGTCCATGCAAAGCCGTACACAGATGCGATAAATGTAACCGCTGAACGCACGGTCTTCACGTAGCGAATGAAGCTCACGAAAGGCCTTCAGGAAAGCTTCTTGCGCAACGTCCTCGGCTTCATTCGAATCGCGGAGGATATTGGCAGCGACCCGGATCAAGCGAGCGCGATGCCGATCAATGAGCACCGTGAGCGCTTCTTCGTCACCATGGCGACATCGCTCCAAGAACCGGGCATCTTCTATGCCCCGGCTAGCGATGTTCGACGACAAACTAAGGTTAAACATGACTTTCGTCCCTGTATATGATACGACAGTCCTAGGACTTATGTCGTTCATTTTACGTGAAAGATCGTTGTTTTGTCAGCGGTACACTCGTCCAAACCTCACCCTATGCCGGACATTGCGGCGATTGTTACGAAACTGCCTCCTGATTTTTACCGGCCTCGTCCGGTAGAGATTCGTCAGGTGCACGAGGGCGATATTCGGATAGAGTATCGCTTCCAAGAAGCCAATATGGAGTCTAGGACTGGGCACTTTTGGGGTGGTGTCAAGGCTTACTACGGGCCGACCGTTCTGGAATGTGACGAACTCTGGGTTGATTACGGTAAGGAACAAGGGCGAGCAGTCGGCAAGGTGATCGTCAATGACCCAGACGGAATGATTCAAGGCGACAAGCTTGAGTTTGATTGGCACCAACAAACGGGCTCAGTCGAACAGGCTACTATTGTCATTGATGAGGTGACCATCTATGCCCGCAGGGTAGAAGTTGCCCCGGGACGTTGGACGGCCTATGATTTCAAGGCGACCGCTTCCAAGGCAAAGACCCTTGATGTACTGTTTGAAGCCGACAAGTTCGTGCTTACTCCGGGGAAGGGCGGTACGGCGAAGAGGCTAAGCGCGGTTGTCCTTGGTCAGCGGTTTGGGCGGCTTCCGACATATGGATTCTCGTTGGGGCCCAAGCCGCCGGGTATCGGTTTGCCTGTACCGGGATATCGTCCGGGGAGCTTTATGTTGTCTTGGGGAGGATCAGCGAAGATCAGTGAGCGAGCTTCGTTCTCAGCCAAAACAAGGCTGTATCAAGATCGCCCTGCGCAGCTCCAAGCGACGACGACCTATTCACTGCTACCGAAAGAGAGTGGGCCTCCATCAACACCTAGTCCCGATACAGGTGAGCGATTTGGTGCAGGGTGGTTTGACTCTAGCGTTGTGCGGAACCCCGACGATGAGTTTAAGCAGCTATCTCAGAAGAGTAGCGTGGTCGCTTTGGGGAGTACCTATGGCATCAGGACCCGCGGGCGTCTAATAGATGCCGAGCGCTTGTCAAAGCCCGTTGAGATCACCTATGAGGCCACGGGATTTGTTGGAGGATTGGGCGTTTTGTTTCAGACCCGGTTGCAGCGGGTGGATCCGGGTGGGAGCTTCAATTCAGTTAACCGCAACGTGACGACCCTGGCCCTGCGCTCTCGCGAGATTCCCCTGGCAAAGGGCCTTTCGCTGGTCTTAGGGCTGGACGGTTCTGTACTCACAAGCAGAAACCAAACATTCGCTTGGGGACGGGGGATGGGCTACTTCATCCTGCGTCCCAGCGATCGTATCCGGCTGGGATTGGGCGGCGTCGTCGGCTTGGAGGCTGGCCGGGCGCACTATGTTTTTGATCGGAACTACACGGATCGTGCCCTGCATGTTCGAGGTGATATCGATCTGGGCAATATTGATCTGATCGTGCTCTTCAAGTACGACGCAAGGCGTGAGAAATGGTACGACACTGAGTTGGCAGCCTCTTTTGTAGCGGGATCGTTTGAGCCATTTGTTCGGTATCGCCAGTTCCCGCAACAACTAACATTTGGTGCCTCCATTCGAATGGATGGCTTTCTTGAGGTGCTTCGAAGGCGTTCCCTTCGACCTCGGCATTAGTCGATTTCCAGAGATTGGAAACGCTTCTCGGTGGTCGTAAAAGTTTCGCTGAGAATCGTGTAAGCCGTATGGATACTCCTCTGGATG
>JADLGZ010000158.1 GCA_020849075.1 Fimbriimonadaceae bacterium
CTCGACGACCTGGATTTTGTCTTTGGCTCTTGAACGCTTCGCCTCGTTCAGCACGCCAACAAGGGTGGCCTGGAAAGATCGGACGAACCCGTCGTAAAGGATCTCGAGCTCCCTCGATTTAGCCTCGGCGCGCTCGCTCAGCAACACCGCTGGCCAAAAAACTTGATAGTTTTGGCTCTGAAACTCCATTTTCTTAGCCATGTTCATTTGTTCAACAATTGTAGCCGAACCACTGCGTCTTTATTGCCGTGGGATCACTCTCAAATTGGCAATTGATCATCGGCGTTGTTCTAGCGGGATTCGTCTCGTTGGCGGCAAAGCGTAATGGCCCGGGAATCTTGGGCTTTGCCGTGGCCTTGGTGGCGACCGGTTTTGCCTTCGGTACGGGCGCCCCAGGATGGATCGCGCTGGTTGCCTGCTTGGGGATCGGGCTTGGACTCTCGCCCTTGCTGACCCTCTCCGAAGATGACCCGGGTGTGCCAGCGATCTTGCTGATTTCTGCCTCCGCGGTAGTGTGCGGAAGCGTTACACCCGACCATGACTTCTTCGCCAAGGCGGCTCTGTTTGCTTCGGGCATCGGCCTAGGAAGTTTGCTCACGGGACGAGCTTTGGCGGGTGGCGGCGTGGCGCTGGCTACCCTGACCATCGGCGCAGCGGACACATTGGGCCGAGCCCAATTGACGAATCCTCAAACTCCGCCTGGCCTCGCCCTAACCGCGGTGGTCGTTGCTCCCCTGCTGGTGGCTTTGGGCTTGCGATCATTGCTAAAGTCGGATTGGAAAGCGACCATCCTGGGTACGGCCTTGGCGGCGGCACTTGGATACTTCGTTTGCAACAAGCTGTTATTCATAGATAGCGCAGGCTTCATGGCGATTGCGGGCGCGATTGCCGCGGGAGCCATCGTTTGGGCATTGCCGGAGACCGAATCTTCCGAGCCTATCTCGTTGATCGGAGCGATTGTTATGGTCGCCGTGGGGACGGCCGCCTTTGCCGAAGCGCGCGGCCTCGGAATGGCGACCGCCGCGGTCGCGGCGATTGCGGTCGGCCTCCTAAGCGGCAGAACCAAGGTGCTGGCGGTGATTAGTCCACTGGCGATACTCGCGGTCTATCGAGGCTTTGGGGTAGTCAATCCTGCCGCTGCCAAGGCCCTAGATATTGGGCAGCACTACGGCATGATCGGCCTAATGTTGGGAATCCTTGTTGCCTTCGTCGGCGCCAGCCGCTCAGAAAACACGCCTTTCCCCGCTAGTGCCTTTGGATGGCTTGCGGGGGCCCTGCTCTGCGCCTTCAGCCCCCTCGTTATTGGCGCCAAGGGAGCGGTCGGACTTCTCGTTGGGCTTGGATTTGCGGGTGCCATTGGGCACCGAAATGCACTCGCCGCCGGAATGAGCTTTATGGGGATTACGATCACCGGATATAGCCTCCTGAAAGATCGGCTCGACCTCACCCGTGAAGAGCGCTTGCCTCTATTGGCCGGAGTCGCGGCCGGCGTATTCATTTTGATCATAGCGTCCTTCCTACTGGGCCGTCAGAAGAGCGAGGCATTGGTATGAGTACATTTCGGAACGGCGGCGCGCTAGCCTTGGCAGTTTTGGTGGCCTTGGCGGCAGCCTTGCTGGCCTACGGCGTTACCACCGAAGTCCCGATCGGGAGCGTTAAGGGCCAGGTCACGATGACCGAAAACGGCCTTCCCTTGCCGCATGCGGCCGTCATCATCCGCCCGAAAACAAATGACGACCTTCAGACGGCCCGTGTTCGATACTTCCGTACCGACGAGAATGGCCACTTTAGTCTAGTTGGTATCCCAGCGGGGCTCTATGAAGTTGAGGTCAGTGCAACGGCCCACACCTTGCAGAAGACGGCGAGATCATTGCTGGTGGAGGAAGGCGAAACGAAGAGCGTTAACCTTCCGATTGATCCAATCCCCCAGTATTTGGAGCTCTACGCAAGCCAGCATGTGTTCTCGCCCAAAGAGATTGCCAATGTACAAATCCATGGATTTGTGCGGAGCGACACCTTGGACATGCGCCTGTATCAAGTCTCCACTGAGCAGGTTATTCGCGAGAAGAGTCTCTACAACGTACTGTCGCCGATGGCGCAAAAGAAGGGGAAAATTGACGCGCCGATCCTGCGAGAGAGTTCTTGGAAAGTTAAGCCCGACGATGCAGAGGGCACCTTTAAGACCTCGATGCCCTTTGAGTCCCTCGATCCAGGCATCTACTACGTACAGTTTTATGCTCCTCCCTTCGAAAAGAAGGGCGAGCCAGAGGTCCGTGGCACCTACCTCCTCGTTAGTGATCTAGCCTTGGTGGCCAAGCGCGCCAAGGACAAAGTCCACGTTTTCGCAACAAACATTGAGACGGGAGAACCTATCGCAGGCGTTCCTGTCCGCCTTGCGCACGGGGACGCCGTCCGCGACCTTGGAGTTACGGCGGCTGACGGGACATTGCAGGGGGCTCTAGCCCCTTCCGAGGCTAACTCTGCATTGCCAAGTGCATTGATCGGCCAACATGGCGACTCCAGCGCCATCGTAACCTTCTATGACTACGGTCGAAATTCGGATGGCATGCGGTTCTTCATCCAAACCGATCGCCCTGTCTATCGCCCAGGGGACGTGGTGCACTTTCGCGCTGCCGCCCGGCGTCCCGACGGAGCCGGCTACGCGATGCCACAGGCCACGACCGCCAAGTTCCAGGTTGAGGACTCGAATGGCAAGACCATCAAGGACCAGCAGGTACCCGTTACCAGCTTTGGCACGTTCTCTGGAGACTTTGTCCTTCCCGCCGCCAGCACCGAGGGGGTCACCCTCAATGTTCAGTTGGATGGAAAGGAGGAATCCCGCTCAATTAATATTGAGGCTTATCGAAAGCCAGAGTTCAAGATCACCGCGACACCGATCAAGGAATTCTACTTGCGCGGAGAGAAGGCTCAGATGCGCGTCAAGTGCGAGTACTACTTTGGGGGGCCGGTGGTCGGCGCAGAACTCACCGCCAGTGTGGGGCGGGCGCCGCTTTGGTCTTGGGTGGACCCCGAGACCGGCGAAGAAGAGTCATATGGCGACGGCTGGAGCGACTATGTGGCCGAAACGAGAGCCGTTACCGACAACAATGGCGAAGCCATCCTAACGGTAGATACTCACCAAATCACTTGGGGCCGATGGGACACCGTTGATCAAGAATTGGTGTTCGACATTTCAGGTACGGAAGGTGATGATCGGTGGTTTGATGGCACAGGTCGAGTGATGCTTCTCCAAGGCGATGTGTCCATTGAGCCCACACAGGATCGCTGGGTTGTTGGCCCTGGTGAGGCCGCAACTTTCACGTTCCAGCTCTCGACGCCCGATAAGGGCTCTGAGGCGATCAAGAATCGGGAGATTGTCGTGGAGACCGGCTACGAAATTTGGCAGGGCCAGAAGTCGGTATTCACTCCTGAAAGCAAAACTACAATAAAGTCCGACGAAAAAGGCATCGCTACCCTAACGGTGAGGCCCCCGAATCCAGGCGACTTTCGCGTTCGAGCGTCAACTCACGATCGCCGAGGCTCGATCGTACAGGCAAGTGGATGGGTCTCCGTATTTCGAGAAGGGTTTGCCTTCGGCGGCCCCGCGCCGGAATTGCAGCTCATGCTTGATCAGAAGAGCTACAAGCCCGGCGAAACGATCAAGGCTCTTGTCAGAGGGCAAGACTCTGGCTCAGTCTGGGTCACCCTTGAGACCGACCGGATTGTCGCTCAGCAAGTTGTTCCTTTGAAAGGTGGCGTTGCTCAAGTGGAGTTCCCGGTCAGCGAAGAACTCAAGCCAAACGCCTACATTTCGGCTAGTTTGGTTCGAAAGAAGCAGTTGAGCACTGCCCAACGACGGGTAACAGTCAAGCTTACAGATGAGATCCTAAACATTACTGTCCGTTCGGATAAGGCTGTGTACAAACCGGGTGAAACGGCTCAATACACGGTAACCGCAAAGGATAGCCGGGGGCTGCCAGTGCAAGCTGAAGTGGCCCTTGGCATTGTGGACGAGGCGGTTTATGCCATCGCGGAGGACGAAGACAATCCAGTTGATAGCTTCTATCCAACGCGCTACTCAATGATCAGTACTTACAATTCATTCCCCGAACTGTATCTTGATGGCGGCGACAAGGGCGATGGCGGTCGGGAAGTTCGAGAGAACTTCCAAGACACTGCTCTTTGGGCACCGACTGTCCTGACCAATGCCGACGGCACGGCCACGGTTCAGGTTCACCTCCCCGACAACCTGACGAGCTGGCGAGCAACCGCGACTGGCATCACAATGGCGACACAGGTTGGAAAGACGACACAGAGCATTGTCGTGAAGAAGGATCTGATGGTCCGCCTAGCAACCCCGATGTTCTTGACCCAGTTTGATAAAGTGGCTCTAACAGCAACCGTCAACAATAGTACGAATCAACCCATTGAGGTGCAAACCGAACTGAGGGCCGAGGGTGCAGCCATCCAGGATGAGGCAAGGAAGTCTGTTCGAGTTGAAGCGGGACAAGCCGCCCAGGTGTCTTGGCAGGTGGAACTTCCCGAAGCGGGGGGAGCTGAGTTCACCGTATCAGCAACAAGCGGAACCCTCCAGGATGCGATGCGGGCCGAGGTCCCAGTGAAGGTCCATGGCAAACTTGAAGTTACCGGGGAAACCATGGAAGTTGTAGGTGAACGGAACGAGTTCACGTTCAATGTGGATCCACAAGCTAAGGATTGTGAGCTCAAGCTGGCCGTTGCCCCCAACCTTATCGCTGCAATCGTGCCCACGATAGAGGCACTAGTTGACTACCCTTACGGGTGCATTGAGCAGACCATGAGTCGTTTTGTACCGGCAGCCGTAGCACGCCAGACGATGAAGCGGATGGGGATCGTGAACCCAGAGTTGAGTGCGAAGATTGACAAGGTCACAGACCTAAGCCGAGCTCGGGTTAAAGAACTGCAGAGTAGCCAAGGCGGCTGGGGATGGTTTGAACACGATGCTCCGACCGCCTGGACTACGGCCAATGCCTTAGATGGGCTGTGGAGGGCAAGTCGAAGCGGCGTCGCA
>JADLGZ010000159.1 GCA_020849075.1 Fimbriimonadaceae bacterium
CTCCTTCCCAGGAGCCGAGGGCCGAGATGATGTGCTCCACCTCTTTGATCTTGTCCTTGGTGCTCTCGCGGGAGTTCACGCTCGGGATATGGATGATGGTCTTCTGACCGGCATCCAGGACGTCCAGAATGTCGTCCGCGTATGAGCCGGTGTAAAAGTAGTAGCCCATATCGAGCTTTTTCAGGTGCTCGTAGCCGTTGAGCTGCTCGTAGTAGGTATAGGTAACAGTATCGAATTTGGCCTCGTCCTCAGGGTTGAGCACGGGGACCGCATCACCCCGGAAATACGATCCCGTCATCGCGACGATGTGCACGCGGTCACGCGCGATCAGTGCACCGAGGTGCTGGCCCAGCTTGCTCTCCGGGTCGGCCGAAACGTGGTGGAACTCGTCCACCGCGATCAGACGATCATCGAAGGCCTCGACCCCATAACGATCCACTGCGAACCGGACGGTCGCATGGGTGCACACCAACACCTTGTCGTCACCCTTAAGGAACGCCTCGACGGAAGCAACCTTGCCACCGTTATCGCCGCCCGGTGCGTTGCAGAGGTTCCACTTCGGCTCGACGTGCCAGTCCGCCGAGAAGCCGTACTTGGTGAGCGGCTCATCGTTGAAGCTGGAGCCGATCGACTTCTCCGGCACCACGATGATTGCCTGCTTGAGGTTCTGATTGGCGAGCTTATCGAGCGCGATGAACATCAGCGCCCGGCTCTTTCCCGATGCAGGGGGCGACTTGATGAGAAGGTACTGCTCGCCCCGCCGCTCGAACGCACGCTCCTGCATGGGACGCATTCCAAAAGCGTTGGCCTTAGTGGAGGTGCCGTTCTGCGCGTAGGTGACGCTAACGGACGGAATCGACTTTTGATCGGTCATGGCGTGTGTTCTTTCGCTACCGAGTTCCCTTCGCGCCAAGCCTCATCAATCAAGGCCGGATCAGCGAGAAAGAACTCTCCGCCAAGAGATCGGCCGCGAGGCTGCGTGCATAGAGTTCGCTGCATCGCGCGCTCGCCAGCTTTCGCGTGGTCGGAAGTTGGATGAGAATCATACCCTGAAGTGTGACCGCACCAAAGAATTTCCCAACGATACGCACATCTGGGAAGCGCCTTGTTGTGATCATCACACCGTGTTTGAGGGCTTCTGGAAAATCCCGCCTTGATTATCGTATGCCCGTTGCTTGCCTCGCCGAGGAAAGCATCGGTATCGCCGAACAGCTTAAGGATATAGAGATGCTTCGGTCCTTCCGATTCACGGGTGACATGAGGGCTCTTAGAAACCGGCCCGGCCTTGCTGGGCGCTAAAATTTCCTTCGCCGTACCCGGTGCGGCGCTGAGGACTTCATTCTCGCCGTAAACATCGACCTCCTGAAGGTGCAGCTTCAGGATGTTCAGGGCCTCCTCGCGGTTCAGGCGGACGCCGCGCGAACCGATATGCTGCCAGGCCTCAGAGGCGGTAGCCTGGGGCGCAAATGTTCTGACGTCCATCCGCGTTTCGGGGGTTACGCGCCAAGCCCGCGTCGCCTTGACCGCGTAGTTCCATTTGTCACGACGCTCCGGATCGCGAGCCTTGGATTCCCATGCGGCTGGAGCCATGAAATCGCGCGTATGCCCGATCTGATGGGAGCACTGCTGCACCCCAATTATGTTGCCGAGTTCGCCCTTCTTGGCCTCGCCTGCGCCGTAGACCACCACCAGCACGCCTGGACGACTGCCTTGCAGAAAGCTCCTGCGCCGTCCTTCATCGGTGAAGCCGAGCAATCCCCACTCTTCCGGTCTGAACCCGTAGAAGCTTGTGAGCCAGACATTCGGCGGCTCCGCTTTGATCGCCTCCATTGGAAACATGAGCGGGCCGCGTTCGTGCGCCTGCTCGAAAGATTGCACGCTGCCGTAGGTCTCTACGACGCGGGACTGAACGGCTGGCAGTATCTTCGTCGAGCGCTCGGGCCAGTCGTGCGCCTCGAACATGTTGCGGTAGCTGCCGTAGTACGCCTCGGCTATCCGCTTGATTGCTTTCGCGTCACCGCCTTGAACGAAGCCCTCCGCCACTAAGCGAGCCCCGCCCTGGCCCGCTTCGACATCGCGGGCTTACGGCTCATTTCAATATAGAGTTCGAAAAGTTTCTCAAGGCGCTCGGTATCGTTCCTGAATCGACGGCCTATGTACGCCCGCTCCAATACCTCATCGTTGCGCTCATGCGCCGCAGCGAGTTCATCGGAAATGAATTCAGGATCATACATTTCGGCTATGGTAGCTGGAAAAGACGCTTCGCGTGCGACGAGTATGTCACGACCTGTCTGCATGAGGTCGCGCTTGGCAGACTCTAGCAAATTCGGAACTGGGAACGTGTGGTAGCTAATTGAAGGCGTGTAGCGGATGCCCGCACCGAGACGACCCGATACAGCTGTAATCCATACTGCATGCATTCGAGAAGAGAGCAATGACAGAAGAGATAGTTCGCATCCATATATCAAGTAGGCTAAGTTTGTCACCATAACCCCCGGCGGCAAAATAACCGGCGTAACATATGTCCTGTTTTCGGGTGTGACAGACGGAAGCGCGATAGCCATCTCTTCACGATGACAATACTGTGCAAAACGGTGCGGCACGTTCGCATATCCGTTGGTTGTCTTGGCCCTCGAAGATTGCCTGAATTTCCGGACGGCATCCACCCGCGATTGAATAGGTGGGATTCTAGCCCACTGATCGCGAGTTTCAAGATCCAAATGTAGCGCAAAGCGGGGAACACCATTGACAAGCTCTTTGGTGCCAACCAGTGGTTTGAGAAACACCCCCGCGCCGGCGTATTCGCTCGAAAGAGCATTCGCTTCCTCGCGTGACATTATAAGATGGCCCTCGTCCCGGGCCATATTTCCCATTATCATCTTCGGAATTTGTTCCGATAGCGGAAGTTCAGCCGTACGAACAACCACGTCGGGGCCCCTTGTGATGTATGGCGAAATGTTATCTACGTGACGCTTTTGCACCTCGTCAAATATTAACTTGGGTCCGGGACTTTTCATGCGAACACCAACAATATTAACAAAAACTCCCGCATTCTCGGAGGCATTGTTGCTCCACTTAAACGGAGTATAAGCGAAAAACAATTCTTGTCCGTTTGCCCAAATTCTTGGCCACAAGAACTGAACCTGTTCTCCTTGGCAGATAGAGCTAGTCGCAACCAGCGAAAAGCTCGCTTCAGTGGCCAAAGCGAACTCTGATGCCTTTAAAAACCAACCAATAACATAGTCTGCATCTTTATAATCGCTATGCCCACCAAAAGCGTTACGAAAGTCTTGCTTTTCGCAGGCCTCTTGCTTTCGAGCCCCTTTGTATGGCGGGTTTCCGCAAATATAGGTCTCTCCACCCTCATTCTCAAAGTCAATTTCTGCTTGGTCCAAAGGTGTACTGAAGAGGTCGTTGCCGACGAGCTTTACACCTTTCCCAGTAGGCGGGCAGATTCTTAGCCAGTCGAGCCGGAGCGCATTGCCGCAGGTAATCCAATTTTGCTCGTCGAGAGGAAGAAACTCTAGAAGCGCGAGCCTTGGCCCTCTGTAAAGGACATCGCATTGAAACTCAGCGATTATGAGAGCGAGACGCGCAACCTCGGCCGGGAAGTTGCGCAACTCGATCCCGCGAAAGTTCGTGAGCGGGATGTCCGATCGACGATCGGCCTCATCCCTAAGCGCGTTGATCCGTGCCTCGATCGCCCGCATCTCCTTGTATGCGATGACGAGGAAGTTCCCCGATCCGCAGGCCGGATCGAACACCCTGATACGCGCCATTCGATTGCGAAGGTTGAGGAGCTTGCGGCTGTTGTCACCGGCC
>JADLGZ010000160.1 GCA_020849075.1 Fimbriimonadaceae bacterium
GGCGATCAACTGGCTTCGGTTACAGGTCTGGGTGTTAAGCCATCCGTGACGAGCATTGGACCATCCGTGGCCCAAGAGACCAAGAACACGGCCCGGAACGGCGTCATTTATAGCTCTATCCTAATCGTTCTCTACCTCGCAATGCGGTTTGGTGTTTCCGTTGGCGGCTTTAAGAATGGAATCAAGTTCGGCATGTCGGCGATTCTGGCCCTCCTTCACGACGTTCTCGTCGTGGTCGGCCTTGCTGCCGTGGTGGGATATTTCTTCAAATGGGAAGTATCGGCCCTGTCAATCACGGCGATGCTGACGGTGATCGGATTCTCCGTGCACGACACCATCGTGATCTTTGACCGTATCCGAGAGAACCTCAGAAAGCCATTTCAGGGTGAGACGTTTGAGCACCTATGCGATCGGTCGATCACACGTTCGGTTGCACGGTCCCTCAATACATCCATTACGGTGATCGTGACCCTCATCATCCTGATGATCTGGGGCACGCCGACGCCAGACTTGAAGTTCTTCTGTGTTGCGATGCTGTTCGGGATTATCTCAGGTACCTACAGCTCCATCTTCAATGCAACTCCGATCCTGTGGATGTGGGACAACTTTGTTACAAAGAAGCGCGGCCCGCAACATTCGCTCATCGCGGAGGCGATGGCGGAGAGCGCCCGTGTTCGGGCAACACAAGGCCAAGCAGCGACAGCTGCCACTGCAAGTGGTCCAGCCGGAGGTTATGGAACGGTGAAGCGCCGGAATCGGGTCAAGGACGTCGGACGCCAGGAACTAGACGACTAGAGGGTTCGGGTGATCTTGGTCAGGAAGCGCGGATCGTCTGGGTCTAAGCCCCGAGCCCGCGAAGCCAAGAGGGCGAGCCATTGCCCGAAGATAATCTCGGCGATCGGGCTTGAGGCCATTTTTCCGAAACTAGGTGCAACTTCTACTAGACAACCCTGGTCCTCTATGCCGTCGGGCTTTGCACCGTAGACCAGTGCTGCCGATCCGTGACCGGCTAGCGCCTTGGGGCCGTGTTCAAAGTCAGCGGTGGAGTAGCTCTTGCATGGCAAGAGAGCGCACTCCATAAGCTTAAGGGCCGTTTCTTGCGCCGTGCAGAAGGAGTAGCCACGCGCGAGCGCGAACAGAATGGAGGAGCGCAGAACTGCACCCAGAGACGCGGAGGCGGCGGAATGACAATCCCCAACCCATTCATCGCTTGGTAGGGCCGGTTCGGGCAGCTTTCCGCTAAGCGCCCTCACCAATTGGTAAACCGCGAGAAGACTGGCCGTGTATGTTTTCGTGGCCGCGACTGCTTGCTCTTTGCCCATTCCGAGGTCAAGAGAATGCTCAGACGAACGAGTCAAGCGCGAACCGGGCGAGTTGGTGATGGCAAGGGTGACATGACCCTGGCCTCGCAGATGCTCGAGGACCTCCGCAACATCGGGCGCCTCGCCAGATTGCGAAATGCCGACGGCAAGGCAATTTCGGTACCGAATTTCGGATCCGAATCGGGTGATAACGGAGGGTGCCGATAGCGACACCGGGATGCCAAGATGGACTTCAATTAGATATCGAGCAAAGAGGGCTGCATTATCGGAAGACCCGCGACCGGCTAGCAGAACCATATCGAATTGCCGACCACCAATGGCTCTTTCCAACTCGGTCAAGTAGCGAGAACTATTTTCCGCCAATAGCCGAGGTTGGCTCCGAATCTCCGACTCCATTACTTCGCCCAACATCACTTCAGAAATAGAGGGTACCGTCTTTCCAGTGATGCGGGGCGGGGAGCTCAAGCGTCCACTTTATATCTATGACAACCCTTGCTCTCGTTGCCTTGCTCGCGTCGCCTCAGGAATCACCGACCAAGACTTTTGTGACGACCGATCGCTTGTTGGAAATGCAGATTCCCAAGAGCTGGACAGTCAAGAAAGAGAGAAGTCGGCAGATCGTAAGCTTCCCAACTCAGGACGGAACCGTACGAATCGAAGTTTATGCGACTCAGTATTTGCAAGGGACTGAAGGTTGGCAAACAATGCAGCGGACGGTGAACGAGCAGATGAAGCGCACGATCATCCGGCAGTGGGATGAAGACATCATGGCCGTACCGATGCTCTTGACGAGCCTTAAGTACAACGAGCCGAAAGAGGGTGACCTAGGGGTCCTAATTGGTCTGCTTTATACCAATACTGCCGAAAAGTTCCATTTCCGGCTCGTTGCTCCACTGGCTTCGCTGGAGGCCGCAGAGAGCCAATGGCGCGAGGCCTGGTTGACCTTGCGAACTAGCTCTGGAAAAGCTCCCTCGGTTGAAGACGGGAATGCAGAATCAGTTTCGGAGTCCAAACCCATCGCTGACGGTGTAACTTTGAGTCTAGCTGCGGCGGGACCAAAGCCCAAGCCACTGGGTCCGGTGAAGTTTGGTTTTGTTACGAGTGGGCGCTCCGGTTTCCTCCGTTTGCCGAAGGGAGCAGACGTTACCGATGGTAAGCCTGCTTTAATAAAGTGGGCGGGGCTGGAAGGTATCCAACTAACAATTTATAGCAATGATGACAGCCCAGCCAGTGCGCTGTTTCTAATGCAAGAGGTCAACAAAGACTTAGACCGATATAAGACGGTCTCGCTACGGGAGAACTTCGGGCCGAAGAAGAATAGTGTTGGACTTGATGTCCTCAGTATCGTTCGCACCGGTGTAACAGAAACGGGCGACCTGCAATCGTTCGCCGCCGCTGGTGACAATGGAAAGTTCTACTGGGTTCTTAAGAGCGAAACAGCGAATGCAAAAGACTTCAAACATCATCAAGATAGCTTGCTAAAATTGGTGGGGCAGCTGGGCTTCGAACCGACTCCGTGATCATTGCGTTTAGTACATCTAGCCCTTTGGCAAGCGTGGCTGTCATGGGTGAGGGAACCTTGCTAGAGTCTTGGCAGGGCGAAGGCTCGCGCAACGCTAGCGCCAAATGCCTTGAGCAACTCATTGGCTGGGACGTGGATTTGAAGGAAGTCACCGGTTTCATTGCTGACGTTGGGCCAGGGAGCTTCACTGGTGTGAGGGTCGGGGTCATGCTAGCCAAGACCCTTGGGTGGGCGAATGAGTGCCCCGTCGCCGGGATCAGTAGCTTCGACTTGATTTCGTGCCGCGAAGTCATATCTTTGCCCGGACGTCGGGGTGAATGGCTAGTCCGTGAGCCGGGCAGACCCGTTGCAGTCGAGAGCGAGTTTCGTGGCCTAGGTTACGGTTCGGGCACTGAAAGGCGAGACTATCCCAACGCTGATGCTGCCGTTAACCTGATTCCATTATTGAACTGGATGCCCGCCGTTGAATTACTGCCCGAGTATCATCTCGCCCCGAGCATTAGTACGCCAAAGACTCCCTATCGGGCGGAGGCACCGCCATAGACCTGCAGGACAAGGTCAGTCTGGCACCTTACACGACCTTGAGGGCGGGGGGGCGTGCGGAACGCTTTGTTTATGCTCGCACGGGCGATGAGCTTGCGGAAGCGGCAATCCTTGCCCAAGTGAACGGCTGGCAGCTCCTTGTTTTGGGCGCCGGCAGTAATGTACTCCCTTCGGACCATGGCATCCATGGATTGACAATCGTCAATGGGGCGAGGGCGATTTCGTGGTTGGAACCGGGCTTTGCAGAATGTGATTCAGGGGTGCCCTTGCAGGAGCTGTTCCTCAAGTGTGCGCAGCGGGGTCTCGGTGGACTTGAACATGCCGTTGGCATTCCCGGTACGGTTGGAGGAGCTCTAGTAAGTAATGCCGGGGCCTATCGCAGCAATGTCAGCGCATACCTGACGGAATTGGAGATAGCGATAGACGGGCAGCGTCAGTGGGTGAGTCCTGATTGGATGGAGTTTTCCTATCGCGACTCAAAATTGCGCCGAGCCGATGCCCCGGTATGCGCGATTCTTCGGCTAAGGATGCGATTCCCGAAGCGGGCCATGAGGGAGATCTATGACGAGGCTCGGGAGTATCAGCAGCAGCGGATCAGCAAGCAACCCGCCCCCGCCAGTGCCGGGAGCTTCTTCAAGAATGTCATAGATCATCAATTGGCACAAAAAGTAGATGGACTCACCGACGGCATGCGCGCCAATGGCGTGATCCCCTCTGGTTTCTTGATTGAGGCGGTCGGCCTGAAGGGGGCCCGCCATGGAGGCGCGATGCTGTCCAAACGTCATGCGAACTTTATGTTGAATGCCGGAGCGGCGACGGCCACCGAGATCTACGAGCTGGCTCAGATCGCGAAACAAGCGGTGTTTCATAAGTTCGGCGCCACCCTCGAAGAAGAAGTTCTTTATCTGGGCGACTGGAGCGGCAAATAGGTTCGCCAGAACGTCTTCTTTGTGCTTGAAGCTCAAGAGTGTCCGGATATTTGGGTTTAAGACCTTCGCGGAGAGGGTTGAGTTTGATTTGAACGCCGACATCATTGCGATTGTCGGGCCGAACGGGTGCGGTAAATCAAACATCGTCGACGCGATTCTCTGGGGGCTTGGCGAACCTAATGCTCGAAATTTGCGAGCTAGTAGTAGCGTTGATGTTATTTTCAATGGCTCTGCCAAGCGCAAGCCCCTTGGCTTTGCGGAAGTAACTCTGCTCTTTGACAATGAGGATGGCACTCTCCCCATTGATGCGGCAGAAGTTGCGATCACTCGGAAGGTGAACCGCGCTGGCGAGTCTCATTTCTCGATTAATCGGCGCACTTGTCGCCTGAAAGATATTTACGATCTGCTAGCTGATTCCGGATTGGGTCGCGCCGGTTATGCGATTGTTGGTCAGTCCGAGATTGATCAAGCACTGAGCGCAAGTGCAGAGGAACGCCGCGCATGGATAGATGAGGCAGCCGGTGTACAACGCTTTCGCTCAAAACGTGTTGAGTCGCTACGACGCCTTGAAGCGGCGCGTGACCACCTCTCCAGGATTGACCAAATCCTTGCTGATATTGAATTCCAACGCGAGCCCTTAAGAGAGGAAGCGGAACTCGCCGCGCGATATCAAGAGATCCGTTGCGCCCTTTCGGAACTCGAAACTAATCTTCTAGTCAGCGAGGTGCAGGGCGCACAGCAGGAGTTCGAACGCATTGGCCAGCAGCGTGGTGAAGCCCAGGCGCATCATGAGCGGGCCCTAAAGGAGCTACAGACTCACCATCAGGCGATTGAAGAAAATGGTGCTGAGCTTGCCGAGCTTGAACGTAAACTTGACGCGCTTCGAGAGCTTCGCCAAAGCCAGCTGAGCGGGGTAGAACGTGCCGAATCAGCCATTTCCTTGGCTCGGCAACGCCTTGAGAGCCTTGATGAACTCGAAAAGGACCTGAAGGGAGCTCAAGACGAGAGCGTCAGCTTGCACCGAGATGCGGAACATGAATTGGCAATTGTCGTAGGCGAGATTGAGGGTATCCAACAAGAACTTTCAAATTGTCAAGCTTCAGAGAAACAGGATGTTGAGGCCCTCCAACTTGAGCTGAACAACATAGAAGCGTCTCTAGAATCAGCAAAAGTGCTTGAGGCGCAGCGAGTTCGTAATGAGGCAGAAGCTTCACAGGCGAAAAAGAGACTTACCGTAATATCCGACGAAGCAGACGGTATTAGGGCTGCGGTAGCCGATCTTCGCGTGGCGATTGAGCCCGCACAAAGAAAAGTTGATGAACTAAGCCGAGTGGTCGAGGTCCAGGAAACCGCCTTGGCGGAAGCAAAGGATGAGGTTCTGAGAATCACTGAGCGGCAAGCTGAGATTAGTAGCTCAGTCCAAAGGCTGAGCGGTGAACTTTCCAGGCTTGAAGGTCGCCGGGCTGGACTAGAAGGAACTTTGGAGACTCTGGAGGGATTGGGGCAGGGAGCGCGAGCGGTCATGGACCTAGTGCGGTCAGGCGAGTTGGAAGACTACTACACTCCCGTCTCCACAGCTATTGAGGTCGATGAGGCACATGCAGTCGCTATTGAGACCGCCTTAGGTGGAGCTGCCCATGATCTCATTACTCCGTACGTCCGAGATGCGAAGGTTGCTATTGAGCTTCTTAAACGAAAGACTCTTGGTCGTGCGACTTTCCAACCCCTGGACCTTGTCAGGCCGGTGCCCAGCCAGGCGCGCACCCTAAGAGGGGCGGGCATTATCGGGGTCGCCGCCGATCTTGTAAGGTGCGGCGAAGAACATCGTCCCGTTCTGGAAGCTTTGCTCGGACGTATCGTCGTTGTTGAGTCGCTTGACGACAGTATTCGACTCGCAAGCACGAAAGGTTGGTCGCGACTTGTGACTTTAGAAGGCGAAGTCGTACATAGCGGAGGCGCGGTAAGCGGGGGAAGGAGCGGGCGGCAGGGAACAGGAATCGTTCAGCGGCGATCTGAGCTTGCGGCACTGATTAACAAAGTTGAGTCCCAAAGATCGGCGCTCGATCAGGCATTGAAGGCATTGTCAGAAGCCGATTCCAAGTTAGGGGCAGCGATAATGGTGAAGACAGACGCCGCCCATTCGCAGGAAGCGACCCAAGAAGAACTGCAGGAGGCAAGTAATTGGCTTTCTCAACTACAACGCGAGTTGGCTTCGACTGAGCGGGAAGGAGATCGCTTAGATCGAGAGAAGCGTGAGCTTGAGGCCTTTCGCGCACCAGAAGGTACGGAGATTGTTGATCTCGAAAAGATAAGCAAGGATCGGGACAAGATACTGAGCAAGCTTGCGGCCAAAATTGCCGAAGCGGAAGCCGCCTCGGGCCGGGAGCGTGAACTCAATTCCCAGCTAACACAGGCTGAATTGCGCCGGCAGACGGCGCTTGCGCGGCTAGAAAAGGTTGGGTCTGGAACTGCCACGCGAGCTGAGCGTTTGTCCGGCCTGACAGGCGAGCGGGCTGATTGGCAGGCAAAGATCGAGAGGTCGAAAACCGAGAAGGACGAAGCTCAAGGTCAAGCCGATCAGCTTAGAAGTGATCTTGAGTCGACACAAACTTTGAAAAAGGAACTGCTAGGGCAGGGCTATTGCCTTGCAGAGGGGGCTAAAGAGGCCGAAGCGAGCATCCATCGGCTTGACGCCATCATGAACAAGCTGGAGGTTGAGCGTGCCCGCTGTGATTCTCGTCGAACTGCGGCGGCGCAACGGCTGGCAGAGGACTATGCAATTTCTGAAGAAGATGCGCTGCGCCTGCCAACAAGGGAGTTGCCGGACGATGCCCAACCCATCGTGAGCCGGCTTCGGCGCGACTTGAAGAGTCTGGGTGATGTAAACCTAGGGGCTATAGAGGCATTTGAGAGGTTATCTTCTCGGTTTGTTGAACTGGATGCCCAACGCGAAGA
The DNA here is from genome assembly GCA_020849075.1 of Fimbriimonadaceae bacterium. GTDB lineage: Bacteria > Armatimonadota > Fimbriimonadia > Fimbriimonadales > Fimbriimonadaceae > JAFLBD01. Next base: position 7,272 of record JADLGZ010000160.1, read on the forward strand.
TGTTCGAGCCGGCATGGAGGAGCTGCAGAGTGCGGTAAGAGAGCTTGATCGCCTGACACGAGACCGGTTCCTAAGCACTTTCGAGCAGGTAAAGACCGCCTTTTCTCAGGCTTTTACTGAACTGTTTGGTGGCGGGGAAGCCGAACTCGTCCTGACGAACACGGAAGAAGTCATATCTGCTGGTGTCGCGGTGAATGTGACCGTCCCCGGAAAGAAGCGTCAGCGCTTGGAGCTTCTGAGCGGCGGCGAACGTTCCATGAGCGCGGTCGCCTTTCTCTTCGCCTTGCTTCGGGTTAAGCCCAGCCCGCTCGTGGTGCTTGATGAGGTAGATGCACCCCTAGACGGCCGAAATGTAGAGCGGTTTGCCGACGTTCTGCGGAGTTTTGCTGGCATCACCCAATTCTTGGTAATCACTCACAATCCGGTTACGATTGAAGCGGCACCGCTCTGGTTTGGCGTGACCATGCAAGAACCTGGGTGCACAACGGTCCTGCCCTATACGGTCCCCGAAGAAGTCGTAGCGGCTAGCTTGCTACAAGTCTAGACGTTAGACGCGTTCGACCTGGGTGAAGTCAAGTTCGACCGGGGTTTCTCGACCGAAGATATTGATCATCACCTTTATCTTTTCTCGCTCGGCGTTGACTTCTTCGATCTTGCCTGTGTAGTCGCCGAATGGCCCTTCTACAACGCGGATAATATCGTTCTTGGCGTAAGCAATCTTCGGTTGCTCCTGACTGGCCTCAAGGTTGTTGAGAATCCGCTGAACTTCGCGGTCCTCCAACGGAATTGGTCGGGACCCACTTTGCAGGAACCCCGTGACTCCAGATGTGCTCTTGATCAGTTTGAAAATATCATCGGTCAGGTTCATTTGGATGAGGATGTAGCCGGGGAATAGCTTCTTATCTACGACCACCCTCTTGCCCGAGCGAGTGCTCTGCTCCTTCTCTGTTGGAATCAGGATTTCGTACATATCGTAATCCCAATATCCTTCGACCTGTGCACGGCGGGTCAAGACTTCCTTAACCTTGTTTTCGTGCCCCGAAATCGTATGTACTGCGTACCAAGCCTTTGCCATAAATCTTAGCCTCGCGCCCGGAACACGGACTCAAGAATCCAACCAAATCCCATTGAGAGCCC
>JADLGZ010000161.1 GCA_020849075.1 Fimbriimonadaceae bacterium
ACCGTTTCACCCTTATCCCGACGAGTCGGGACGGTCTACTTTCTGTTGCACTTTCCATCGGGTCGCCCCGTCCCAGATTGCCCTGGGCGCTGCGCTCTTCGAAGTCCGGACTTTCCTCCCCCTAGCCGAAGCCAGAAGGCCGCCACCCGATCAACTCTCGCCGCTAGGATACTCGTTTTAGCGTATCCTTCTAGAGCGACCAGCCAGATGCCTACCCAATCGTCCCGTACCGAAGATGCTGCCAAGCTGGCGGAATACATTCGGCTAAATCCGCAAGCAATTCATGGATCGCCGGAGGAACTTGCTCGGGATGCACAGGTGGATGCCGAGGTGGTCCGTCGCACGATTCGGCGGGCGGCGATCATCGCACCAGTGGTCGATATTGCTCCGCCACCAAGGCAAGTCCACGTACCAAAGCCAAGTTTTGGATTTGTTGCCAAAACTTGGAACAGTTTCATGCGCGACCCCGCCATTGTCGTCGCGATAACCCTGGGATTGTTTCTTGCCATTAACTTTACGTTCAGCAATAGCGGGTCCATAACCAACCTCCGCGGCCTGTACTTGTATTCCCTAAGGCTCGCCGTGCCGACCATTGTGTTGCTCGTCGGCTTGGCCCTCCAAGCCATCTGCTACTTCATTCATGGCCAAGCCATGAAGGTGGTCAGAGGAAGCATTGCCCTCTACATCATTGCTTCTTTGGCCGGGTTGGCCAACCTCCTGATGGAGGGGGGAGTGAGCCCTGACGAGCTCTTGATGCCATTTGTTGGCTTTGGATTTCTCTCATTACTTTACGCGGCGGTCGGGATGATCTTTTCAATGGCAGGCGGATACATCCGCATGCGTTTAGAACGAGCCGACCGCAACCGATTGGATCGGCAGGAACTGCTTGAACAACTTTTTGATATTCAAGAGAGACTCAAGGAAACTCCCGAAGAAGTGGTACAGCGTCACAGTTGGCATAACCACCCTGTAGCGCAAGAAATTGAATCGAACCTCTACCAATGGTGCGCCCTCCTTGGCTTCGGTAGCTCGGCAATCATGGTGCTGGTTGCAAGCGCGGTGGTGGATCGCTACAAGTTTTCAGAGAACTCAATCCAGTACTTTTTGGCCGTTGGCGGGCTAGGATTTATCAGCATGGGGCTTCAGTTGGCAATGAGCTTCCTGGGTCGCCGTTTCTTGCGGGCTCAAGTGGCCTCGTTAATCTTCTCGCTGACGAGCCTGCTGGCGATGTTGATGCCTTTTGGCGGGTTCGGGCCGGAGAAGATGACCATGAGTTTGATTGCAGGACAATTGGCGTGGGCCGTGGGCGTAGGCTTGGTGGCTGGGGCAGGTGCGGCAATCGAGTCCCGAGCAAATGTTGAGTATCTCATGCGGGCCAATGATCCCGAAACTCTACTCGTCGAGTACATGGATCTTCAACGACGTTTAAACCCTGGTCCCCGCGACATGACCGTCTTGGTAGTGGATGCGGCAAAGAGCTCACTCATGAAATCGACCGCCGACCCGTTCGTTGCGGAGTGGTCTTTCCGAGCCTATCAGCAGTACTTGGAACGACTTACCGGGGAATTCGGAGGCGAGGTCCTGAGCACGGCAGGCGACGGGGCGGTCATTGCGTTTCACGACCCACGGCAGGCCGTTCAATGCGCCATCGCGGTCCAAACCAGGATCACGGACTTTAACAACAGGACCAACAAGCTGGAGATGCCATTCTCCCTCCGTATCGGGTTGCATCGCGGAATGGTCGTGGGTCAGATTGATAAAGTTCAGTTCACTGATGTCATTGACATTGCCGCCCACGTGGAGGCCGCGTGTGAGGTTGGGGGAATCGCGGTGAGTGAGAAGGTCTGGGAAGTTGTGCCCGACCTCAAAGGCGAGCCCATTGCGATCCCAATCGATGGATACACCGTTTTCCAGTTGGAGATAGCTTGACTGCAATAGTCCGTGACCTTGGTTTCTTGGGATACCACGAAGCTTGGGACATTCAAAAGCAGGTCGCTGAAGAAGTCATTTCAGGCGCACCAGGCACGCTACTCTTAGTTGAGCATCCGCCCGTGCTTACCCTTGGTGCATCATTCCATTCGGAAAACCTTCTCTTTACTCGCGAGCAGATCGAGGCCGGAGGCGTTCAAGTCCACGAAACGGATCGCGGTGGTGACGTCACCTATCACGGCCCGGGCCAACTCGTCATGTATCCGATTTTTGATGTAAGCAGGCATGGGAAAGACCTTCATAAGTGGCTCCGCGACCTCGAAGAAACTCAGATTCAACTGCTGGCAGGCTTGGGGATTGAGGCGCGACGCTTTGCTCCGCACACCGGAGCGTGGGTGGGTGACGAAAAGGTAGCGGCAATCGGAGTAAAGATTCGCAAATGGGTCTCCTTGCACGGCATCGCCTTGAACTGCTCCAATGACTTAAAGGAGTTCGGACTGATCATCCCCTGCGGGATCTCCAACTATGGCGTCACGTCTGTGTCGCGACTTCTCGGGCGGACCTTTTCAGTCGAAGAAGCCAAGCCGCTCGCAACACGAGCCTTTGAGTCTGTGTTTGGACTTAACTTTGGATAGCATTCCAAAGCTGACCAAGAGCATAACTAACAGCGGCCTTTCGAATGAGCTCTCGGGAAGGCTCCTGAATCATATACTGGGCACAATGCGCTCCAGATGGTTCCGCAATGGCAATAAAAACCAACCCCTCCGCATTCCCTTGAGCATCGGGTCCTGGCCCAGCGACCCCCGTGATGGCGATGGCCAAATCCGCACCGAAAAGGCGGCATGCTCCCTCTGCCATTTGAATTGCAACTTGGCTGCTAACCGCACTGAATTGGTCAATATCCTCCTCCCGAACCCCAAGTTGGTCGATCTTCACCTGGCTCTGATAGCAGACAATGCCGCCAGCGAAGACTTCGGATGCGCCAGGCGTCCTGGTGATCTCCGCGCAAACCAATCCGCCCGTGCAACTCTCAGCGACGCAGAGCGTCTGACGGCGCTCCCGTAGCAGGTTAGCAATATCTTGCGACAAGTTCATTTTCGCGTGGGTCAAAGTTACCGACGTTGCAACTGCACATTTAAACCCCCGTATACTAAGCGCATACCCTGTGGGTGTGAGAAGAAGAAATGGGCATTTGGGACAAGATCAAAGGCGAGTTTATTGACATCATCGAATGGACCGATGATAGCCAAGACACGATTGTTTACCGTTTTGAGCGGCAAGGAAACGAGATAAAGAACGAGGCAAAGCTGACGGTTCGCGAATCGCAGGTGGCCGTATTCGTGAACGAGGGTCAGATTGCGGATGTGTTTACCCCGGGGATGTACACCCTCAACACGCAGAATCTGCCGATTCTCAGCACGCTTCAGGGTTGGAAGTACGGCTTCAATAGCCCCTTCAAGGCGGAAGTCTACTTTGTGAATACGAAACGCTTTACCGCAATGAAGTGGGGGACGGCGAACCCGGTGATGATGCGCGACCAAGACTTTGGGGCGGTCCGGGTCCGAGCCTTTGGCACATACGCTTTCCGGATCATTGATCCGGGTAAATTCCTTAAGGAGCTCGCCGGCACCGATTGGCACTTCACGACCGAAGAGGTGAACGAGCACCTCCGAAACCAGATCGTCGCCAAGTTCCCGGAGGCGGTCTCGACAGCGGGGATTCCACTCCTTGACCTGGCATCGAAGTACACCCAGCTAGGGGATAACATTCAAGTGGTCCTCAAGCCAGGCATGGAAGAAATTGGGGTTGAGCTTCTTAACTTCAATGTAGAGAATGTATCCGTGCCGCCAGAAGTTGAAGCGGCCATTGACAAGCGCTCCAGTATGGGCGCAGTCGGTAATTTGAGCGATTTTAACCAATATCAAGCAGGTGTCGCCATGGAAAAGGCGGCCGAATCGGGTGGCCCGGCCAGCATGGGAATTGGCATGATGATCCCCCCTATTGTTCAGCAGAGCATGCAGCAGCCCCAGACAGCACCAGCCGCCGCGGCTCCTCCTGCCTTACCCACATTTCATGTTGCCGTGAATGGTCAGCCGTCCGGCCCATATGATCACGCGGCCCTTAAGGCCATGGTCGCGAACGGAACGCTAACACCGGATACCTTGGTATGGACGACTGGGATGACAGACTGGGCAAAGGCAAGCGCAGTGGCGGGCCTCTCGCTGGTGTTTGGTTCAGTTCCCCCACCGATCCCTCCCCAGTAAATAGGCTAAGTGGGTTCCCCAGCTTCATCTGGCCAAAGCAACCCCGGCATCGAATCGTATCGGTGCGCCCAGTGTGGGGCCCAGTTGGTCTACCAACCGGGCTCCACTCAGCTTGAGTGTCCGTACTGCGGGCATACAACCCCGATCGCGCCGCCGGCAACTACCGTTGATGAGATCCCCCTTGCATTCAGTGACAAGTCACGGTTGAACTTGGAGCTAGAAAAGGATCGGGTGATTCACTGCAATAGTTGCGCAGCTGAGTTTAGCGTTGCGGCTGATGAAGTCACCCAGTCTTGCCCGTTTTGCGGCTCAAATGTGGTTGTTGAGGCTGAGCCCATTCACCGGATCACGCCAAATGGCCTCCTACCGTTCTCCTTCCGCGAGTCTAAAGGGAGGGAGTTCCTCCTGAAGTGGCTAGGCTCGCGTTTCTGGGCGCCTAACAATCTCAAGGCCCAAGCCCTCAAGCATGGTCGTCTCGATGGAATGTACATCCCGTATTGGACCTACGATAGTGATACGACGACGAGCTACACGGGAATGCGCGGTGATCACTATTGGGAGACCGAATCTTACACGGACTCGCAAGGTAATTCCCGCACTCGCCAAGTCCGCAGAACGGCATGGTCCTTCGCCTCAGGGACCGTCTTTGTTGAGTTTGACGATGTGCTTGTTTTAGGCTCAGACTCGGTGTCTGATAAGTTCGGCCAGAGACTCAGCAATTGGGACCTTGAGGCGTTGGTGCCTTACGAGACGCAATATTTGGTCGGTTTCCATACCCTAAGGTATTCCCGTGACCTTGAACGGTGCTGGTCTACCGCCCAGCAATTCATGCAACCTGAGATTGATTCGTCAATTCGATACGACATCGGGGGCGATGATCAACGAATTACTACGAAGAACACAGCTTATAACGACAACTCGTTTAAGCACATCCTCCTGCCCGTCTTCGCCGGCTCCTACCGTTATGGCAAAAAGAACTACAACTTTCTCGTAAATGGCCGCTCGGGGGAAGTGCAGGGCGAGGCTCCGATTTCTTTCTGGAAAGTGCTAATTGCGGTGGTCCTCGCGCTTATCGTGATCGGTACCGCTGTCTACTTCTACCAAGAGTCGGAACAGGGCCAAGGTAGCAGCAGCAGTCAGTCGGTGGAAGTTCTCCCGTTCTAACCCAGCTTCCTTAAGTGACCAATAAGGAGGGCAACATCACTGGGACGTACGCCGCTTACTCGACTAGCTTGCCCAATTGTCCTTGGCTGCAGGCGTCCCAGCTTCTCTCGACTTTCGAAACTCAGACCGCGCACCGACTCCCAGTCAAAAGTGAGGGGTATCGCCATCTCCTCAAGTTTGCGGCTCTGCTCAATGTGGCGAAGTTGAACTTCAATGTAGCCATCGTAGGTCGCGTTGAGCTCCAGCTGTTCCCGTACTGTTGGCTCAAGACTGAGCCCATGCCGGTCAATACCAGCGGCATCGGCCACCGCCTCAATGTCCTCTAAGCACAGTGACGGTCTCTTAAGTAAACCGAACAGCGTCTCGCGATTGGCCAGTGGCGCCGTGCCCAACTCAGCGAGTTCGTGATTCAAGGAGGCCGTTACTGAATGCTCTCGCAACCAACACATGGAAGATCCCAAATCTTCCATTTTCGCCGAGAACTTCGACCATCGCTCATCAGACACCGTACCCGCCATCCTGCCAATCGGCGTCAGTCGTTGGTCGGCATTGTCATGTCGAAGGACGAGCCGATGCTCCGCACGCGCGGTTAGCATGCGGTAGGGGTCCTCAACTCCCTTTGTCACGAGGTCGTCAATCATGACCCCGATGAAGCTTGTGTCACGGTTGAAGATGATCGGTGCCTCGCTCCGGGCAAAACGTGCTGCATTGATCCCTGCGACCACACCCTGTCCTGCGGCCTCTTCGTAACCGCTCGTACCATTGATCTGTCCAGCCAAAAATAGACCAGGGACGAGCCGACTCATGAGGCTCAGCTCAAGTTGCTGAGGGTCGGCCATGTCGTATTCAACCGCATAGCCTGGGCGAAGCATTTCGGCATCCTCCAACCCGGCGATCGTCCTAAGCGCCTCAAGTTGAACTTCAGCGGGCATTGACGTGCTAAACCCCTGCACATAAATGCTCTCACTATCCCATTCCTCCTGCTCAAGAAAAATCGGGTGGCTATCTTTGTCGGCAAAACGGACAACTTTATCTTCAACGCTCGGGCAATATCGCGGCCCCACACCTTGGATCTGCCCGCTAAACATCGCGCTCTGCCCCAAGTTCTCCCGGAGGATTGCGTGGGTGTGTTCATTGGTGTAAGTCTGCCAACAGGGGAGGAGTGCCCGAAGTGGCATGGTGTGGCGGTGTAAGAAGCTGACCGGGCCAGCATCAGGCTCGCTTTCCATTGGCGTTGCCCTCGCCAGATTTAGGCTAGAGCGCTTGATGCGAGGGGTAGTGCCTGTTTTGAACCGGCGCAAGGAAAAGCCCGCGTCCCTTAAGAAGGCACTCAATCCCGAAACGGACAAATCACCCTCACGGGCGGCCACAGTCTTATTGGATCCCTCATGGCAAAGGCCATTTAGGAAAGTTCCAGTCGTCATTACTACTGCATGGGCCGTAATCTCGCGACCATTAATGCCCACGCCTGTCACCCGTCCACCTTGGGTAAGCACGGTATCCACGCTTCCCTCAATTAGGTCTAGGCAAGCTTGGGACTCAAGGGTCCGGCGCATGAATGCTGGATATAGCGTTTTGCAGACATGCGCCCGAAAAGTTTGAACAGCTGGCCCCTTGCCCGTGCCGACCCGGCGAATGTGCGTGAGCGTGTGGTCAGTCGTCACGCCCATCTGCCCGCCGAGCGCATCCACCTCGCGGGCAATATGCCCTTTCGCTGGCCCGCCAATACTGCAGTTGCAAGGGAGGTGTCCAATGCGGTCAAGTCGTAACGTAACGCAGAGCGTCCGACGTCCCATGCGAGCGCTGGCAAGGGCTGCCTCAATTCCCGCCTGTCCGGCTCCAATTACGACGACGTCATACACTGTATGTGAGAGACTACCGATTATTAGGGCAAAACTTTCGGAACCCGCTGACAAAGGGGTCCAAAGTGGCATATAGTATGGTATGCAAGAATGGTTGTTGCAAGCATTCTGCGCCGCCCCGAAGGTGGTTGAGCGCATTCTCCGAGTCTTTCCCCACGACCGCCTTG
>JADLGZ010000162.1 GCA_020849075.1 Fimbriimonadaceae bacterium
GACGCAAGCCCTAGGCGAACTCCAAAAGACGCAAATGCTCCTGTTGTCCGAAGGCCGCACCCAAGACGCCCAAGAAGTCACCATCGCGATGCGGGCTTTGCAAGGCGGCGACACCTCCGGCGCCCAGAAGACTCTGATGGGCACGGTAGTGCATTTGGATCAAGGCAAAAAATCCCCCTCGCCCTAGCGGGGAGAGGGGGCAGGGGGTGAGGGCTTCAGGATTAGCCGGGATTGCATTCGAAGAATTCGACCTTCGTCGATCGTTTTTCGACCTTCTTCGAGAAGAGATCCGCCTCCTATTCGAAGAAGCTCAACTTTCATTTGAATGATCTCCAATCCTTGTCGAAGAAACCCAGGTCTTATTCGAAGAATTTCCAATCTTATTCGAAAAAGATGAGATTCTTGTCGAAGAATTTCATCTTTTTCGAATGGGATGGTAAGCCAACTCTCACGTTTACCCGTGCCGCAATGGGTGCGGTTCCGCGACTAGTCCAGCACCCCGGGGCAACCGAGAGGTAAGTTTCATAAATGGCTTACTGGAGGATGCAGATGCACCCCGACGATTCGGCGCGATCCGTTGCACACGCTGTTAACTGCATTTCAAGGGGGTTTGTTGGACTCGACTTCAGAGAAGATGTGGGGGATCTGAGAGCGCGGAAAGAGCCAATTCCGGCTGGCCAGGCAGATTATGTAGCAATGCTAGAAAAGATGGGAGTGGGAGACGTTATCCTTATTCAAGCACACCACCGTCCACTTGCCCTGGTACGAGTTTCGGGCGACTACTTCTACCACCCAGACGCCAAGGAGCTATTCCGGGTCTGGTGCCGCCACCTAAGGCCAATTAGGTTGATTTCGTATTACGCCGACTACCAGACTAACCCTGCTGGCTGGAGCAAGATCACGATGACTGACACCATTGCCCAACTGAAGGACGCCAACGGCATGGCCTATAACCTAATCGAAAAGTGGCTCGAAGACATAGGCGCTGACCGCTCGTGACTTGGCGCTTCACGGTTGAAGGACTGCCTCCAAAGAAGGACGGCGCGAGCTCAATGTGGAAAAAGCCCGGAAACCGCTTGCAACTTCTTCGGCTATCCGCCCTCCAGAGCCGGCCCGTGGGTTGGCCGCTCGACGCAGGAGCCATTTCTGTACGAATCCAGATTGCAGCGACACCTGCGGCGGGCGATCTCGACAACTTCATAACCGGCATTTTTGATGCTCTTCAACGTGCTGATCGTAAATGTCCGATTGATCTCGCTCAGTGGACGGGCGAATTTGAATGCGTGACGCCAGACATTCCACTCGCCTACAACGATGATCGACAGGTCTCGAGCGTTTACGCTGAGAGGATCAGCAGCGCAACAGTTTGGTACTGTGTGGAGCTGAGTATCTAGTCTTCTATGCGCGCTACCTCAGTCCGCGGATGTCCACTGTTGAAAGTAGTCAACCGGTTGACGTGCCATGCTTCTTCCGCTCAAGAAGGCGCAGCTGCTTCGGAAGGCTTGGCTTGGCCTGTCCCAACTCTTGTTCGGCATTTGGCAGGGGAAGACGGTCCAGCGAGCGCGGTTCTACCTTCAAGGCACCGTCGCCGTAGCTCTTGCCGACACTCGCCAATCCGGCGAGCGTTTCTTGCGAGTTGAGCACCTCCAGCATCTTTCGACAATCGGCGTTCTGGTCGTAAAGGTAAACGCAGAGAAAACCAGTCAATGGCACCACCCCCGCCGAGTTTAGAACGAACCGGACATTGCGCCGCCCCAGGTAAGCAAAAAGGAACTGCGGCGGCTTCCGTGTCTCCATCTTGTACCATGGCCTCCTCTGCGCAATCAGCGAGCGCTGATCAATGCCGCTAGTGACGCCCTCCTCTAAGTACGCCTGGACGGCCGGCGGGTATTCGGAGATTGCTCGCCCATCCGGCGAGAACAGATACGTCGCGTGGCCCTTTTGGTCCAGGGCTTCCATGTGCTCCGATGTAATCTCAACCACATCGCCGGGGAGGTCTCTCGTGCGCCCTATCGCCCGCACGAGGAACTCGGCGGGGATGCCTCGCTCGTCGGCCTCTCGCTTTGTCATAAAAAAGAAATCATTGGCACCGGTTGCAATACCGCGCATTACGCTCGCGTAATCCGAGAGAATCGGCCCGTCATATGGCGGACGTGGCTCGCGAGAAAGCCCCGTCGTTACGGCTTCCTCGACCGTCCGCGTTAGGCATTCTCCAAGCGTCGCCGGTCCTTCGAAGCCATTTTGAACCCAGCTGTCCAGTGCAGCGGTGGCTGCCTCGCGGCACCGGAGCCACCGAAACTCTGCTTTAGGGGTCGAGTTCTCAAGCATAAACACCACCGCATTCGTGTCCACGCCGGGGAATGGCGTTGCTTCGGGCCGAAACGTCACGACGGCGTTTAGCCGATAGCGGCTTGTGATCCACCGCCAGAGACGCCCAGCCGATACCCCCTCGGCTGTATCAGCCGGCATAATAAATGCGAGCCGCCCGCCTGGTGCGAGACTGCTCAAAGCGTGAAGTAAGAAATAGACGTGATAACCCGCCCGCCCGTCCAGCGGGCAACCGATCAGTCGAGCACCATACTCCTTAAGGGTCCGTTTTACATCAGCTGCAAGCCGATGGTGCCGAATGTACGGCGGGTTGGCGACGATCGCCGTTTCTTCTCGATCCGACCACGGCCTGTTCCCGAGAACTGCGAGGGTATCGAGCGACCGAAGAAAGTCAGTTATCTCGACCCCAGCAAGATCGGCATCCGTTAGTCCGAACGCCCTGGCGTCGTCCAAAGCATTCTCGTGGAGCTCGGTGCCGCGGAGGGTGATCGCCTCTCCTTTCTCTGCCGCGACCTCCTTTGCCATCCTAAAGAACACTCCGCCACCGACCGCAGGGTCAAAGACTGACTGGCTGCCGCCGCTAAGAACGTACCGCACCATGGCTTTCGCCACCCATTCAGGCGTCCAGAATTGCCCCTTGACGCGGAGCGCCTCGCGTTCCGGGCCAGAGGACGCAAACTTGTAGTGGGCAGCAGGGCGAGCCATCTTATGAAAGCTTCCTCAAAACGTTCAACGCATCCTCTTTCAGTTCCATTGTTCCACCTTCAAAGGTTACATACGGCAGGATGTGCCCGTTCTTGTCGGTTATGCACTGGGCTTTCAGCATTGGCTCATCTAGGGCTTCACCGAGCGGATAGGTGTACAGGTAGTAAATCTTGTAAATCGTCTTTCTGGTCGTGGCTCCACCGGGTGCCTGATAAGTAAATTCGATTGGCTCAACGGTCCCATTTGCAATGAGGCTTTGCACTGCAGAAAGGCTGATGCCATAGGCCAAATCGTAAAAGCTGTGCCATATGTGGATTGGCACGCCAGCAGCGTCCTCCCATGCCTGGAGGGGGCCTCTGTCCTGCTCCTTGAGAATGATCGTGGGTAGGACTGCCGTCTTCGGTAACCCCATTGCACCGCCGAGTCGGGCCATTGGTTTCAACTGCTTGCCAAAGGCAGGCATCTGCTTGGCGACCCACAAGCTGTTTTCGCATTCGATTGCAACGATGGCTTGCGCAAGTAGCTCGCGAATGCCCGGATCCGTCTCGGGGATAAAAGGAAGTTCGGCTTCACCCCCGAGCTTCTTGATTATTTGCTCGGCCTCATCGGCGTCTGAACGCCGGAACACGAGGAGGTCGGGACGCTTCACACCTCCCAATCCGGCCTTTTCCAGCCGTTCGAAGTACAGCTCATAGTCGCGAACGGATTCCGTCGGTGCGACGCCGCTGGGTCCATACGCGTAACATGCAAACTCACCATGGGCGTTCAGGCACTCGACCAAACGCTCTTCACTCCAAACCCCCTGCGACCATCGCATCAGGAAGTCGCTGCCACGCAACTGCCGCGGATTTAACCAGAACTCCGACCAGGCCAACTCATCGAAGCCGCGAAACTCGAACTCAATATCGCTCTCCGATACTTCGATGGCCCGTTCGAATGGGTGTTCCGGTTCAAAATGCACGCGTGGAGATTACCTCTGCATCGGATCCGCGGTTGTTATGACTGCGAAAGTCCTCCAGTATTCTTGCCAGCCATCCGACAATGACCAATGGGGGCGACTTGGTGTCGCCACATGGAAACGACGATGGCAAATAATTTTGCTTCATATAACGATAGCGGCCTCCACGATAAGGTAGCCGCCATGACCAGTCAGTTGATCGAGACGCCGGACGCCTGGGGGTTGACCCTGGACCAGGTGGAGGAGCTGCAGGATTCGAACACCGCGTTTGAGCTCACCATTGCCACCTCGGAAGACGCCACTCAGCTGAA
>JADLGZ010000163.1 GCA_020849075.1 Fimbriimonadaceae bacterium
CCTCCGAATCCCAAATAACCGCTTGGTTCGAGAAGTCGCTTCGGCGATTGCCGCGCTGGGCATAGGCGCGGAAAAGCGCCTTTTCGCCAACTTCAACACCCGTCACCAAGAACTTCGACGCCGTAACGGACCCGATCTGAGTCCAAACGCCATCGAAATTGCGCTCGATGATGAACGACGTCGTGCTCGAGTTACCATTGCGGTTCCATCGAAGCGTCAGCGTCGTTTCACCGGTCAGCGCCACGTTCAGCGCAGTTGGCGCATTCGGTGTGCTGATCGAGCGAGTCGCGCGTGGACTAAATCCGCCCTTCGCGAGCTGCTGATTGTCCACGTTCGGATCGCCATAAACGCGCTGAGTAAGGCTGCCCAAAATGGTCAGCAACTCCGCGCGCGAGGCGAACTTGGCCTGGTTGGCCGAGAGCTTCAGCTGCGTGGCGTCTTCCGAGGTGGCAATGGTGAGCTCAAATGCGGTGTTCGCATCCTGCAGCTCCTCCACCTGGTCCAGGGTCAACCCCCAGGCGTCAGGCGTCTCGATCAACTGACTGGTCATGGCGGCTACCTTATCGTGGAGACCGCTATCGTTATAAGAAGAGAAGTTATTAGGCATCTCGTTTTACTCCGTGGGCGATTCCTCGCCCCCATTGGTCATTGTCGGCTGGCGGGCAAGCTTACTGGAGAAAGTTTCTCTAAATGCCTGGCACTGGAGGACGAATTTCGAAGAGAGAATCACATGAGATAGTGAGTTCATCGAGGTCGGTGTAGGACTTCCGGTCAACCGCGTCGAACTCAACAACGTAAATCTCAGACGGATTCACGCACTTGACAGCGATTGGAATAACGACATCCTGAGTTACCTGCTTCATCCCGAACGGAGCCTTCGCTTGGCGCAAGATTTGGTCCTCTAGGATATCGTCCGTCTTACCTTTAGCTTCACACGTAACAATTACTTCTTGGAAAACTCCGGGTGAAGTCTCTTCGTGGGCAAGAAACAGGGCATCAATTTCCGTTTTCGCGAGCTTCACACTCATCTGCAACAAGTCAAGCTGCCGAATCTTGCGCTTAGACACCATCGAGAAGTGTGATTCGACGATCCGAAGACGAGCAATCACTTGGATCAGCCACGGCTCATCCGCCCTTCCTAGCCTTCGTGATGCGAGAGGCAGGCTCACGCTCTCTATCAGGTGGCGTGGCGTCGTGGCAGTTGGCGTTGCGAAGATGACGGGCGGAAACGCCGAAAGTTGATTTTCGGCGAGTGGGACAAATTCAAAACATGCGTCGTCTCCCGTAATCTGCTTGCCTGTATATCCGGATGCGAGTACGAAAGGTGGCCAATTGCGATCTGCGCTGGAGCGCTTCCTGATGAAGTCCTTGAAGAAGTTCGCCGGATTCTTTGCGCTCATCGGTTTGCCCGTGCCGCCTGCATTGTAGTCCGCTATCGCCTTCGCGACGTCGTCGAGAGTCACGATTGGGTCTTGCAGAGTGCCAGCTTTCGCGTCGAACCTCTTTCTAAAGATGGCCTCAATAATAGCGCTCTTCGCCGTCATCCTAACCGGGCCACCTTAACACAAGCACCTCTTCCCGTAGTTGTTGCTTCGTCGCGGTAGCAAGTCGTGTTCTGAACAGGTCGATTGAGGCGACTTCATAGCCTCTAGCCGTGGCGATCTTGCCTAGCAATTGACCTGTTGGGATGTGGACCTGGAGGTAAGAGGCTTGATCGCCAACGACATAACCAAGCATCGCGCCCGGTCGCAGTTTGGGTTTCAGATTCTCCAAGTGCTTGGCCATGCCTCCAAAGTACAGTTTTGCCGCCCGGTGGTATTGTTTCTCGAAACCTGAAGTCTTGCCCATCGCAATACGCCGCCGCTCGATTTCCGTTGCGATGGCCTGAATCTCAGGGACGCCCTCAACGAACTTGTCGTCCTCATCGGCAACATAGACGTTCCGCGTGTTGGAGCGGAGTAAGCCTTCTTTCAGTTCGCGCAGCTCCTTCTTGTTCTGGATGAGTCCGAGCACTACCGACTCGAGGCGGGTTGTACGCGTGTAGTCCTTCTCGTTAGGGTACGGGGGTGAGGTGAAGACGGCGGAAATCGACCCATCCTCAAGCTGAGATACATTACGCGAGTCTGCCTGGATAAGGTGCGAAGGAATGTTGCGTCGATCGTTGTATGAAGCAAGGTCAATGCTCATGCGCTCACATTGTGCCAGCCACTCGGTCACGACGTCCGCGTCAACTTTCGGCCTTGTGGTACCAACCTCAGGGCCAAATCTCACGTTACCTGCCCGCGAAACGAGAGTCCATGCTAGGGCGAGCTGAAGATGTTCCGTCAGGTCGCGCGGCGCAGCACCGATCCACTTCTTCAGCACGAGAGCGCGATGCAGTGGTCTTGGACTGATCGAATTCTGCAGGAGCAGGGCGAAAGCATCATTATCCAAGGAGCGTAAACCATAGAGGTCGAGTTGCTCTGGCTCGCACACCATGCCTGCATCAGCGATCCCGGTGAGGTCCTGTAGTCGCTCTGAAATCTCCTGTCGCGCGTTCTCCGCAACCCACTTTGCGATGCGGGAAAACTCAATGGCAGAAGGAGACCAGTCCGTCTTCACCCTGCTAGCCAGGGCGGCCATCGGGTTGGCCTCGAAGCCAACGCTCGCGATGCCATTCTTCTTACACTCAACCATCGTGGTGCCTGTTCCGCAGAAAGGGTCAAGCATTACGTCGCCCGGCTGCACACCGAAGCTCGTTAGATATTGTCGTACGAGGTGCGGCGGATAGCTGAGGACGAACCGATACCAAGCGTGGACAGGCCGGTCCTCTGGCGCTAGCTTGTTATGCAAAGGACTGCTGATGTCCCACTGCGGTCGATCTAGGTCATGGGCTGCTAAGAACATTGAATCTTGGACGCACGAATGCGATTCAATGGAGCTTACCTGCGGTCGCTTGCCCGTTAGCTAACTGGGCTAGTGATAGCGACGTAGGTAGCAAATGCTCTCGGCCATTACTCGGCAGTCAATTTCGTTGTAGCGAATAATCTCCTTGTAGAGATAGTGGGTCTTGCCCGAAGCGTCTGGGAAAGACGTCTCCTCAACCGGGATGCCTTTCTGGGCAGCCTCATGATATGAGACCCACGACCCGCCCATGGCCGCTAGGCCATCAGCCGGCCCTTCAACCCACAGCGTGTCGATGAGCCCAAGGGAATGAAGGGCCTTGCCGATTGCTTTCAGGCCGAACCCCCAGGCCCCCTTCACATAAATGGCGTTTGAAGTTCCGCTTTGCTTGATAACCGACTGAAGAAAGTCGTACCAATTTGGCTCAGGCCACCCTCGTGGTCGCAAGTGCCTCACAAACGCGGAGTCTGCGCCCAAGGAGTACGTGCTGACTTCTGCAGGTGACCAGTGAAACACTTTCGGCGAATTTGGAGCTGTTGGGATTGCCGCCCGAACCTCCTCCATGTATCTGGCCCATTCAAGTATTATCCGTTCCTCTTCGGCCTCCGAAATGTCCTTCGTATAGAACACGCGAAATGCCCAGCGCCTCTTTGTCGGGTCGAGAGACCACAAGGGGTCCAGAGCAGCATCTGCGGTAGAGGGTTCCCAGTGGCCGCAGCCAATCATAAAGATTAGTGGCTGACCACCAATGTGTGGGAGCTTCGAAAAGTCGTCATCTAGATTAGAGGTCGTCTCGAAGTCTACGAAGAATTCCAAGGGCTCGGGCGACGCCCATTCGTCCCTTACCCAGTCAACCTGTTCCGGAATAACCGGCGAGGTCGTTTCTCCGCGGTTGACCTCAATCATTTTGGCGATTCGGTCTCCGGTGGAGCCACCTCTGCCAATTGCTAGGTCGTAGCGAAACCCTGGAGCGCGCCAATCGCCAGAGTTGCAAGCGAGGAGCGTGTTTCTGGTTTCTAAGCCAACGTACCACACCAACGTTGGCTCTCCGGTCTCTTCTGCGATCTCCCGCTTTGCAGTGTGCCAAGGTGCATCCTGCTTGTTCCCCATGTTTGGTCTTAGCTCGTTTACAGTCGCGGTTGGGGTCACTTGCCAGTTTGCGCCCTCGGCTCTGACTCTGCGTATCCAAGCGACCGCTTCCATTGCCCGGCGGTGCCAATCAATCGGTTCTTTCTTATTCTGCGGCTGCAATGGTAGTGACACGGGCACGAGTCGGTCGAGGCAACTGGTCCCCTCCTCAAGGGTCTTGCCGCTACCTTTCTTCCACTTCCGGCCGATGAAAAAGGCTTTGGGTGGCTCAAATCCTTGTGCCTTCCCAAGGGCGCCATTGTAGAGTGCAAGTTGGGCTTTGTAGTGGGCCGCGTCGTTGCTTGCCTCCCAGTTTGCGTCAAAGGTGAGGCTCTTGAACTTGATATCTACGATCACATAGTGAAACTGGTCCAGGCCCAGCCGCAGTGCCGCAGTAGAAGCCGCGGGATAATCGGTCGTTTTATCACAAAGGAGGTTCAGGAGGTCGGATCGCACAAGTAGGTCCGGCACGCCGTAGACGCAATTCTCGTCATCCCAGAGAACACCTTGGAGAATCACAGGAGTAGCGGCCGCCATAAGCTTGATCGTTTCGTTCCGGTGTTCCTCCGATTTGGAGTCCCACGGGAACTCGCAAACTCTCACCATAGGCTTGAGTCCTGCCTGCACTAGTCGCTGGTCAAGGAGGCGCGTCACGCCTGCTTCGAACTCAAGCCCTTTCCTCTTGACAAACTCGGTGAAGTCAGCAGCCTGAATGTATTGCGGCGTATCCGTATCCTTGGTAAATCCCGCCGCGGCTCCGTGCATGTCGAGCCAGTCCAAGATTGGGTCTTCGTGAAACCAATTCCTTGTTTGCGTGGCCGAGACCCATTGGGTCCAGTCCCGCGCGGCCCCGATTGCCTTCTCGTTTTCTATCTTGTCCATGATCTCGTTTATGCTCGATGCCAGTATAGTCAGCGTGGGCTACTTCGCAAAGAGGGCGCGGGTGTCTTCGGGCATTTCCTCGAAGGTCATGCTAGCAACCGAAGGCGGCGAGTAGTTCTCTTCGTCTCGGCCGTAATCGTCCCAGTCTATGAGCACAAATTCCTCATCCGGGTTGTCACTGTACACGCCCACGAGGGTGCCACCACTAATCTCAATCGCGATCATGATCGACCGGATCTTAGCTCAGAGAGTTGGTGACCGTGAATGCCTTCTGCTCGAAAACCCAATACAATTAGAGAATGCCAGAAGATTTGTGGCTTATGCGTAATCTCAAGGGAAAAAGTGACCTCGCGAAGCATGCAAGCGGGAGCCGTCTCATTGAGCTCGATCTGACGGGCATTAGGACCGTATTTGCCCCGGCACTGGTACCCACAGGAGACGATGGGCCGAGCTGGGCGGAGGTTGTTGACCACCCGCAAACTGGCAAGGTCATTGAACTTTCGGAAAAGGGCGATCACGAAGGGGCTTTGGAGCGAGTTGGGAGTCTTACGCCAGCCCAGTTAAGTATTAAATGGGTTGCGCGCGCCGTCGCAACCTCTTTCCGCAAGGTGGTCGTAGAGCACCTGCGAGCTGGGCACCTGGTTCAGGCGGCCGAAACCCATGCTGAGTTTCTGTCCATTTTGCCAGAGCAGGTCGGAGTGGTAGACCTCCGGCGGCACAATCGTATCATCTCGCAGCTAGACAAGGCAGGCATTTTGCACACCTATGAGTCTGTTTCTGTCACACCAATCTTTGCGTTGGTGGAGGCCGCCGAAGGCTACACAATTCGCGAGCGACACCTACTGTCAAGGGATAGGGGTTCGAGGTGTCATACAATTGGCTTCAGTAAGCACGGCACTTGGCAAAGTCAGGAGACCGGGGTGACTCACGTTTCTCGTAATGGCGTAGAGGCCGCCCCGGTTCCGACCCGTGGGCATTACCGTATTGGACAGTGTCCATGCGGCGACTCAATAGCGATATTGGACGATTTAGGATCGTTGCTCGTGATCAACGCCACATCGGATCTGCTGTATGAGGCCCCTCTCGACTCCGATGAGCGAGTTGTTCGCCATTTCGACACCCTTGATACGACTGGCTTGTACTGGGGGACATTGAGAACACAGGTCAGGTGCGTCGCCGTGTCGCCTAATTCGGACCGGTTCCTTTTTACGCTTGCGGACGAGGCATGGAGCTGTAGTACTTCGGGCGAAACTATAAAGGGGGTACGGATGCCTCCCAACGCGGGGTGGCGCAGGCGTAGTGGTGGAAAAAGCGACGGCACCGCACTTGAAATAAAGGAAGCGCTACAAACCCTTGAGTTGGAGCTGCCCACGGACGTCGACAGGGTGAAGTCCCAGTATTGGAAGCTTGCTAAGAAGCGTCATCCGGACATTATCGGGGTCGAGGGCACTGAGGCAATGCAGCAGCTAAACGCGGCTTTTACGCTCGTGACCGGAATTGATGCTAGTGTACTATCGTCGTGCGATTTTACTAGTAGCCGAGAGTTTTTCGAGCGAATTGGTGCTTCAGGCCACGAAACAGAGCTAGCACCCGGCATCTTTGTCACGTTTGAGAGCTCCGGCCCGCCGCAAGAATGGATCTACTCGGGCTGCTATTCGGCGTCAGAATCGGAACTTGTTCTGGGTCTTTACTCCGGTAAGGTGCTGTTCCTAACCGTGGATGGGCTCCCGCGACTCCTCGTTGAGGTTGGCTCCTGCCCCGTAGAAATTATCAGTACGGAGTCCTGCACCTATGTCGAAACTCATGAGCGAATCCTTGCCATTGCAGGTGAGCACGTTGCTGTAGTTCATGACCGCGAAGACGGTTTTGTCCCTTTCGTCACGGCGCACTGCCTGATCCTGAAAGGCGACAAGTGGCTTAAGTGCATAGGAGCAGCCGGAAATCTGATCTGGCACGTGAGTGCTCTCGAACCGATAGAGTCCTTCAAAGAGACCGAAAACGGTTGGGTCATCCGGACTCGGGAGCACGAGGCGGTCGTCACGGTGCCGCGGTAGAACAACGCTTGCCAACGCGCGCCTTTTAGATGCCGGCTCTTATGAGAAAAAGATGAAACCCTTGTCGAATAATTTCATTTTCTTCGAATAGAATTTAAAATTCTTCGACTGAAAACTGAGTTTCTTCGACAAAGATTGGAGATTATTCGAATGAAAGTTGAGCTTCTTCGAATAAGAGGCGGAATTCTTCTCGAAGAAGTACGAAAAACGAGCGACGAAGTACGAATTCTTCGAATGCAATCCCGGCTAATCCTGAAGCCCTCACCCCCTGCCCCCTCTCCCCGCTAGGGCGAGGGGGATTTTTTGCCTTGATCCAAATGCACTACCGTGCCCATCAGAG
>JADLGZ010000164.1 GCA_020849075.1 Fimbriimonadaceae bacterium
GCAGATATGACTTGATCAATATCAGCCGCATCTACTTCGCCTGAGTTGTCCACGTCACCGTTCTGCATCGTTGCATTACCAATCGCTTGGTTCGAACCCGTCAGGTTGATAGATACAACCCGCTTCAGGAACGAGGAGCCATCCAAAACGAGCTGAGCGGCGCCCGTTGCGGCGGCTGGGACATCAATGCTCAGGGCACTGCTGCTGGCCGTCGCCGTAACCGAACCGCTCGCCAGAGTGGTCGTACCTTGTATCACCGAGTAGGCGATATTGCGAGTACTCGCACCACTGAACGCCGTATCACCCAAGATCAGGTTGCCAGATAGGGTTTGGTTGGCTGGGGCTGGTCCATTGACGCTAATATTGTTGAAATAAGCGTCTCCGTTTAGGCCAAAATTAGAGAAGTTCAACACTTGAACCAATTGATCCGTAGTTCGAAACTCACCTGAAATCGTAGAAGGGGAGCCACCAAACGGGGTCAAGGTCATTTGCCAAGTGTTGAGTCCCGTGATCGTCATCGAGCCATCAACCCGCTCACCAAGCGTAAAGGGAGTTGAAAACAAGGTTGACATTTCTATGCCGCCATACTTTGCATAAACTCGCCAATTAGCCCCAACCTCGCCAATCAGCAACAGCATATCGCGTTGCCCGGATGAACTTGGCTGGCCCGAGCGAACATCAAGATAGAATTCGCCAGCTGAGCAAGCTGGGTCAATCATCATTCGCCACGTAACGGTGCTCCCGACTGGGATGCCACTCTGAAGTTTTCGCTTCGAGTCGGCTCCGCCGCCGACCGATGCATTAGTGGTGAAGACTTGGGTACCCATATTCAGCGATGGGCTCACCGCCTTAACCAGCGGACGGTCACCGGCTTCCCATCCCTCCGCAACCCAACCGGCGGGATCCCATGCTCCTGTTCCCCCATTGATCGCATTGTAGGTCGCGTTAACCGTGTAGGCTGAATGCTCTGCATTGTCGGTAGCGATGACTTGGGCGCGTACCAACGCGCAAGCGCACAGCGCCATTACGAGTGTAAGACTCTTGTTCATTCTTGTTCACCAACGAAACTGTTGGAGCGACTTCGCTCAACGACTTGACCAAACATTTGGTCAAGTTCTGATTTCAGTATAACACAGGGCTTTCGCTGACCAAGGTTTGATGGCTCATTCTGGTAGTTATGCGGGGACAATTCCGGTGTAACATCGGGGAGTGATTCCAGTCCTTGTCGTCGGCAGCATTAACCTTGACTTGGTGTTTCGGACAGAACAGCTTCCCGTCCTTGGCCAAACTCTCTTGGGCGGGGAGTTTTCAACGCACCCCGGTGGTAAGGGCGCCAACCAGGCGGCGGCGGTGGGTGCTTTAGGTGGACAGGTTGAATTTGTCGGCTGCATCGGTGATGATCCCGAGGGGTGCGTACTGGCGGAAGCCCTGCAGCGATCAAGGGTTGGGACTGAGCGCTTGCAGGTTCTCCAGGGGCAGAGATCGGGCACGGCCTGCGTCATCGTTGCCGAAGATGGGGCCAACATGATCGTCGTTGCACCGGGCGCGAACACGGGCGTTGCTCCCGCCCAAGTGACAGCGGCTATCGGACATTTCCGGCCCAAGGTGACCCTTTGCCAGTTGGAGGTGCCGATGGCAACCGTTCTAGCGGCAGCCCAATCAGATTGCTTCATTCTCAACCCGGCACCCGCTCAGGCCCTACCATCGGAGATCTTCCCGCGTTGCTTCGCCCTGACCCCGAACGAGACCGAGCTACAAGGGCTTACGGGCATTGCCCCTACGGATCAAGCAACATGCGCAACTGCAGCCCACGTGCTTCTTGACTTCGGCGTCAAAAACGTAATCGTGACTCTGGGGGCGAAGGGGTGTGTTTGGGTTTCGGATGCGGGCAGTCAGCACTTCCCTGCTTTTGAAGTTCCGACGGTAGACACGGTAGCAGCGGGCGATTCATTCAACGGCGCCTTGGCCCACTTCCTAGCATCGGGTCGTGAGCTTGCCAATGCCATTCCTCTTGCAAATGCGGTAGCCGCACTCAGCACAACGAAGCGCGGTGCCGTGGAGTCAATGCCCTCGCTGGATGAGCTCCGTGGCCTTGCCGGCGATCTTCTCTAGGCCGTCTAGGGTCCGACAAAGGCAGCGTTAACCATCGTGTTGAATGTCTTTCTCGGGCGACTGTTGAAACTCTGGCTCATATAGACCACCACACACTTGGTTGTTGGGTCTGCCCAGTACTCAGTTCCAAAGGCCCCCGTATGCCCAAATGATCCGGTCGGACGAAGGCTTGGACTACCAGCGGGATGGCGAATAACCGAAAACCCAAGTCCATAGCCCTGCAAGTCAGCCCCATCGCTCAGAAGGTTCCCAGTCTGCAAAGTTGTCATCGCATGAATTGATCGTGGAGAAAGGAGGCTGCCCTTGCCATCAACGAAGCTCTGAATGAAATTGGCCATGTCACTAGCCGTTGAATAGAGGCCACCAGCAGGATTGGCAAACCTAGCTCCTGGACGCATGGGGTCCTCTGAAGAGGTCTGCCACCGACCGTCTTCAAACCAATACATTCGTGCCAAGCGGCTCACGAACGAGCTCGGTGCGAAAAACGTGGTGTCGCGCATCGAGAGTTTGTCGAAGATTTCTTGTTGCAAGAACTCCTCAAACCGCCGCTTCGTCACAATCTCCACGATGCGGCCCGCGATGGTGATCCCTGGTCCGCTATAGCTGATCTGCGACCCTGGTTCAAAGCCAAGGGGGTCTGGGCCAAATCGGCTGACATACTCGGCAAGGTTCAGCTTCCTTTTAGAGTCGTCATCAAGTCCACCCGGATCACTACCCGACAAGCCGCTTGTATGGGTAAGCAGGTTCCTGATCGTGATCCCGCTTGCCGCTCGTTTCAACCCTCCATCCGGTTGTCTCAATTGCAAGTTGGCGAGAGCAGGGACGTACTGCTCGACTCGATCATCGAGATTCAAAAGGCCTCGCTCTGCACAAATCATGACGGCCGTGGCCGTGATCGGCTTGGTCATGGACATAACATGAAAAACGGTGTCCTTCTCCATCTTTCTGAGGGGGTCCATAGTAGCATTACCCTGAGCTTCAAAAAGTACATCCTTGCCCTTGCGACGAACCAGGGTTACGACCCCGGGAATTTCATTTTCGCGCACGAATTGAGCCATTCTGGCCGGGATCTGCGCGAGCCGGGCGCGGTCAAAGCCTGCAGAGTCGGCCTTGATTGACAGCAGTAACAGGGTAGAAATCATGAGGTTTTGTAAAGTGTGTCAAGGGCCGTTCCGTCAACCCAAGTAACGACCGCTACTGGCTCACCATTTGGTGAAATTGTTCTCCCTGACCCTCCGCAGAGGGCCTCTGCACCAGCCTTTAGTTCTTCAAGGGAACGAATGGGGAGATCTGTACTTTGAACCGCCTCCATCAGATCTTGACGCCGAGGATTTATGGCAATACCACGCTCCGTAACTACAACGTCGACCAGTTCTCCTGGGCCGCACAGTGTGGTTAGATGGTCTCGAATTATGGGGACCCGGTTTCTGAAGGTCGGCACGGCCAAGATCGTGCACTTACTAAAGAGGGCGTCCTGCCATCCTCCGATGCCATGAAGCAGCTGACCATCGCTATGGCTAACAACATTGGCATTGAAGTTTAGGTCAACTTCCGTCGCACCTAGGATGGCTACGTCGAGCATCGAAGCGATGTTTCCCTTCCCGTGGTAGTTGTAACTGTTGAATGGAGAAGTCATGACATGACCAGGGTTTTCGCGCACGGACCGGACTCCCTCCAGATCAAAGGTCTGCCCATCCAAAATCACGGGGGTCAGACCGTCTTCTAACATCTTCACCACGACCGCAGTGCTCCC
The DNA here is from genome assembly GCA_020849075.1 of Fimbriimonadaceae bacterium. Classification (GTDB taxonomy): domain Bacteria; phylum Armatimonadota; class Fimbriimonadia; order Fimbriimonadales; family Fimbriimonadaceae; genus JAFLBD01. The sequence continues at coordinate 3,866 of JADLGZ010000164.1, forward strand.
GCCCCGAACAAAGCTCGCTCGGATGCCGGCACGCCTCATTTCATCGGCGACGAACTTCGTGAACGCAAGCGAGGTGCCGCCTGCTCCAGCTTGAAAGGACCACCCATCGCGAAGGACTCCAGCCGCTTTCACGAATTGGGTGGCCAGTTCGGCGATACGAAGCCTTTCGGGGGAGCGCGTGATCTGGGTGGTACCGCTTACTATTTGCGCGGGGTCACCAATGCGCTCGGTAACCACAACTTGGTCCACCAGATTGCCCGCAATTTGCCAAGGAGCACAGGGGAACGGAACAAGATTATCGGTAACTGCGATTACGTGGTCGGCATAGTGGGCATCGGCTACCGCAAAGCCCAAGACCCCACACGCCGAAGGCCCCGTTGCACCTGTCATGTTTCCAAAAGGATCGCAACTAGGGGCGGCAATTACGGCGATATCCACACGGAGGTCGCCGTCCTGAAGTGCGCGGTACCGAGACCCATGGGACCGCAGGACGCCCAACCCCGGCATTTTGCCCTGCGAGGCATAAGCGCCCAGCGGTCCATTAAGACTCCCCTCGATGTGATGAATCGTCCCTGCCTCAATGAACCTAATCAGCGGCTCATGACAGGGAAAGACTGCCGATGGGAACCATGTCAAATTCTTGATGCCAAGTTCATGCGCGGCAGCAAACAACTGCTCGGCAAGAAAGTCACCATTTCGAAAGTGATGATGGGTCGAAACAGTCATTCCATCTTTCAGGCCGGCTCTAACGAGCGCTTCCTTCAAATTTGGCGTTTTCTTATCCCCATTCCCAGGAAAGTCCGCAGAACTCTTGATGGGCGGTCCAGCATGTCTGCCCGATGGTTTGAACCCACCAACTCCCTGATAGGGAGGAAAGCTCCTTCCATTGGCTTCAGAAGGAACGACCCGACCAGCCAGATTCTTGTTCAACGCGCACCCCCTCGCTGCAAAGTTCGCAAAGCGCGCTGGTAGACCGGCTCATCCACCATACGCCCGCGAACACTGATCGCTCCCTGACCTGCGCCTACGGCACGTTCGAATTCAGTGACTACAACACCGGCCTCTTCTAGCTCCGATTCGGTTGGAGCAAACCCTCGGTGCACGGGAGCAATTTGTCCGGGGTGGAGGCAGCCAACCCCATCGAAGCCGTAGCTCGCCATCTTGTATGCATAAGCCTCAGTTCGTTCTGGCTCATGAATTTCTGTCGTGACCGAGCCAAGAGGGCTGATCCCGGCGGCACGGCATGCATTCAAAATTGCTCCGTGAGCCCAAACGGTGGCTTCTCGGTCGGTCGCCCGAAGATCGGCTAGGTAATCCTCCACGCCCGGCGACAGAGCAATGAGCCGGGGCGTTGCGGTGGCGATTTCGTAGGCTCGTTGAACACCAAGGCTGGTTTCGAGAATGGCAACGATGTAGGCTGGTGATTCCAGTTCATCCAATTGGGCAGCTAAAGCTGTTAGGTCGTCGGGAGACTCGACCTTTGGAACGACAATGACGTCTGGGCTACAGGGGGCTATCGCGCCTAAATCTTGATAGCCTAAGTCACCAGCATTGATCCGAACCATGACCTCCGAACAACCGAAGTCCAAGGTTGCAAGGGCATGGCGCACCATGGATCTAGCCGCCTGTTTCTCGGATATTGGGACGGAATCCTCTAGGTCAAGAATCAAACAGTCAGCCCCATAGATACCGGCATTCGGCATGAATTTCGGCTGGTTACCGGGAATGTATAGGCGGCTACGGCGGAGCCGATCTCGCTTCGGCTCGCGTCGCGGGCCAGCCAAGGCGGGAAGATGCCCACCCAGATGCTTCACTAGAGCCGCTTCAAGTCGGGCTTGAATCATGAATGGGAGGGCACCCGAGTCTTCCAGTGAGACCTGCAACGGAGGATTGCCAATGGAATTGAGCACCGCCATAGTCTGGGCACGAATCTCGTCTCCGAACATGGCATACACGGTGCTCTCGACCTGAACATTCAAGGCAGACGCGTCTTCAACCGTGACCAACACGTCCGACCGCACGCTCGGTCCAGCAAACCCGACCCTGGTTACTGCCAAGCAACCTCCAACCATGTTGTTCGCCAAGCACCATCCGATCGTCCGCCGGCTTGAAAGTAGGGTCGCATCAAGAAGGGAGTTCGACCAACGGGCTTACAGCGAATGGAAGGGATTCCATCCTCCATACCTTCATCCGTGATTTCAAAGCAATTCTCCGGAAAAAGTTGCGGGACGCAAATGGTTTCGGATCGTTTGTATCCATCTAAGGGCTCAGCCGAGTACACATACGGCCCGTATTGAACCGCAATATACTCTCGTCGTACGATCTCTTGACCGTGGTGATCCAACGTGTCCTTCGCGTGGTGAATCTTCAACTTGGGAGGTGATTGTGGCTTCAGGAGTCCACTGTGCACCGCCTGCTCCAACGCTAGGGAGCCACTTGACTTGCAACAGGCCCAATGGTAGGTGTTGTTTCGACGACCATTTGGGAACGTAAAGTAGCACCACTCCGCCCCATTGATGTCAATCGCACCAAGCAAAGCATTGTGGAGTGCCAGATTCCATGCCTCCTCATACTTGGGACTGGGGTTGATCCTTGCCAGCTGCTCACAAAGACGTATCCACATTTGGGTCGAGCACGTCTCCGTGAGGCCATCGGGAGAGAAAAACCCTCGCTTGTTAAAGACTTCTTTGTGCGTTGCGATGCCCCCCCAAGGACCGCCTAATGCACTGAGATGATGGGTCGCAATATCGGCCCATAGATATTCAACCGCTGGTACTTGCAAGTTCAAAGCTAGGAGCCCGTTCAACAGCCAACAAATCTGATAAGATTTCCCTGTCCCGAGTTCGGCTACGTCCCGCTGCGCGCTCAGTTCCCCAACGCTAGCTTCGAGGGCCCGAACCACCTCTAACGCATACGAAGAAATCTCATCTTGCTTGGTCAAACGTGCCAAAACGGCAAGCGGCTCGATAATGATGGCGCTACTTGTCCCTTTGTGGTTACCTTGTCGAACGACTTGGGCAGGAGCCACACTCATGATCGCGCTCGCTGCCCGTCTGGCGGTCTCGAGGGCTTGATCATTCGCCATAAACTCCGAGGCGTGGGTTAGCCCCATGATGGTCCAGGCGTGATTCCAGATATCCCATGTCCTGACCTCATGAGCCCGGGGATGGTGAAAGCGGCACTCTGCATGCTCAGCATAGGTCCCTAGGTAGCCGCTTGGTTCCTGCTGTTGGCTTAAGAAGTCGACAACCGCTTCAACTCGACCCTTCAGGATCTCGTCTCTAGTACGGTGCCATGCTAGGGCTGCCGTACATAGCCACTTTCCGACGTGCTCACCATACCAGTCGCCTGTCGTGCCCCGACGAGGCCTAGCGAACAGCTGGACCGGTTCGCTCTCCGGCCCGGTGATGAACTTCATGACCCTTTCCCGATACGAAGCCTCCACGGCGGCCTCGAGGGGTGTCATGCGGGCACCACCTTCGGCGTGCCGGCTCCCAAACAACCGGATTCGACAACAAAACCAAAGGCTCCCCCGACCAAGGGTTGGCTGGGATCAACCGCGGACAGGGTCAAGCGTCCGTCAATCCACACCCGGATCGTGTTCTCCTTGACTTCCACTTCAACCTCGTAGTCTTGGAAGGCCTCCCATGGAAAACTCGTTTGGGCGAGGGTTCGGCGCCCGTCAAGAGCCTTCTCTATCCTGATTTGCCCTGGCTCGGCAAATAGAACAGCATAATAACGCCGGGTCCCTTGAACCCGAATGGCCACGCCAGCGGAGACGGCCATCTTGGGCGTCAAGCGGCACTCAACTCGGTAGTCTTGCCATTGCATTGTTCCCTGCGTTAGCAGGCCGACCCCTTCGTTATGGCAAAGGTAGTCATAGCGGTCACGTTCGTATTCGAATCGGTCTAGGGATTTTGCCCAAGCGCGGGCGGCCATGGTCCCCGGCAAGATCGGGAATTGCGACGTAGGGATGCCAGTCCAGTGCATCCTTTCCACAACGACCTCACCTTCTTGCACTTCAATTCCGACTTGGTGGATGGGGTACCCCTGAGTATCCGGGATCTCCCATTCAACCGTTGGGCCCTCAATAACGGGGCCATAGAGGAAGTCCGTCCCATCTTCGGCATTGTAATGGCCAATAAACAAACGAGCTACACCTGTGCCGTGAACCTCAGCCGTCAGCCTCTGTCCCGAGTAGAGAGTGGGACTTGCGACTAGAACATAGCCAGATTTCAGGTCCTTAGTCTCGGGCGGGACAAAGGTGTCGGTACCGAAGTGGGCCCTCCCCTGCAAGCGAATCGCTCTACCAATATTGGTAACGCTTCCCTCCTCACCGATATTGGGTCGCCAACCCTGAACACTACCTGGTAAATCGAAGTTGAAGCGTGCTCCCTCCTTTGGTGCAATGGGCTCTAGACCAGCCAGTCCCCGACCACAATTTACGACAAACAGAGTCTCTTGAACTGCGTCGCTGATCGAACGGCCACCATCCGCGCTCGGGAGGAAGAGCCGATCCGCTACTGGGCCACGCCAATCCTGCTTGTCAAATGCGGAAAGCCCGTTCCTAACCCCTAAGATCGCACCAACATTGCCCGAGTTGCAATCAGTATCCCACCCGGCGGTGTTTACGATATGCATCGAGCGATCAAAGTCGCCCTCACCGTGAAGAAGGGCGAGATGAATAAGGCCATGATTCGGGATCAAATGACATTGGCCTGCGTACTTATCGTAGCCATACTCGCCTTGAAGGCGAAGCCTATTCTCGCGCCAATCCGGCTCACGAACATGCCATGTCCTGATATCACTGATCAACCTGCTCACGACGCTGTCGGTTGGGATCAACTCCAGTGCCGTATCCAGGAGGTCATCAAGGTCTTTCTCAACAAAGGCTTGGGCCACCATTGCGGCAAGAATCTGCGCTCCGTATACGGCCTCGCCGTCATGACTGACTCGAGCGGCAGTGGCGGCAAACCGTGCGGCTGAGGCAGGGTCGCCGGGGCACACAAGGCCCCAGCCGTCAATGAAGATTTGAGCACCGATTTGCTCCGAAAGCACCTTCCCGTTCAGTTCCGCCGAGCCACTAGCGGGGGCCGCAATGCCGTGCTTCATACGAAGGTAGGCCGTATGTTCGGTGGAATTACCCATCCCACCCCACCACAAAATTGTGGTCCGTTCGATCAGATAGTTAAGCCAGGTTTGCCCAACTTGGGCAGAGGTCAGGTCTTTGCTGTACCCGTAGTCTTCCAGGGCCCGAAGGAAGGTGAAAGTACCGGAAATATCATCATCGGTGATGATCAGTCGCCGACCGCGCTGCTCATGAATGTAATAAGTCACATCGCCAATCTCTTCCGCGATGCGCTCGTAGCTCCAATTTTCTACTGGCCTTCCAAGGTAGACGCCAATAAGCTTGCCCAGAATGCCCGCGTAGACTTGCTCCGGGTAGCTAGCCTCTGCGGCCCCCGAATAATAGGGAGCTCCAGTAATTGCGTATTGAGGTGGCTCGTTCATTTCTTTAGTAATGTGAGGGCGAGCGGCCGTGAGCCAGTAACGACTTCTACTCGAGCGGTAACGGACGTGCCATTCCGGTCGGCCTTCATGACCGCCTTGACCAGCCCCGGTGGTGGATTTGGTATTGAGACTTGGGCCACGAACTGACGGTTAATAATCGTGGCAGGCCACGCGCCACCTTCCGGAGCTTGTCCCTTGACCGTCACCTGAACGACTGTGTTAAAGTCTCGGAATCCCTTAATAGTTGAGGTCTCCTTGGTACTTAGGGCAACCTCCTGGGCTCGGCGTTCCGCCTCGGCACGGATGGCATCTTTCACCTTTGCAGGAAGTGAAGCGGTTTGCAACGTTCCAACGTGACTGCCGGACACCACGACACCAGATACAACGTAAGAAGGTGGAGGATCCAAGAGGATTGGATCAGCCGATTCAACTCCCCAATTCAGATCAATTGCGCTGTCAACCTGGATGGATTTCACTCCTTCTATTGTTAGGGCAATGTCATCCCTTGCCTTCACCTTTTGACCCCGCAAGA
>JADLGZ010000165.1 GCA_020849075.1 Fimbriimonadaceae bacterium
CCACCGCGCCGCCATAGCGGGCCGCGACGGCCAGTGGCTCGGCTGTCTGCGTGAGGGTTTTGTGGCCGATTTCTGTACATATACAGAAGACCCGCTGACGGCGAAGAAGCCGAAGGTGAAGAAGACGTATTTTGGTGGGGAATAGGGCCGCCGGACGGGTCGGATGAGTCTCTCTTTTGAGATAGGAGTCCCCTGACTGGGGGTGGCGGAAGGGCCGGGGCACGAAAGGCAACAGTCCTAGTGTAAATCTAACTTGTGGTTTGCACCGTAGGATTGTATACTGAACGGTGATCCCTATGGCTCGCGCATCCTTAATCACTCTAGGTTTATTAGCTCTGGTCGCAAGTGGTAGCGCAAAGGCGGGCCAGCCGACGGGTGACCTTATTGTGGTTCCTAAGACGGAGGAATTCATCCTCGGCGGTACTAGGCATTACGATCATGTGGCGATTGGTCGTGGGCTTGGCAACCGAGTGAAAGAGAGTTTGGCAGGTGGCAGGGTATTGGTTGTGCGGCCGCCGGTCGGAGTCAATTGGCGTCAATATCGTCAAACGCTTCTGGCGACAGGTTCCTACGCCAGTGTGGAGCCGAATACGGTAGCCGAACTAACGGCTACACCCAACGATCCACTGTTCAACAACCAATGGCACCTTTTTCAAATCTCGGCGCCTCGTGCTTGGGACTTTGAAACTGGGACGAATTCTCCGATTTTGGCGGTTGTCGATGGCGGGGTGAACTTGACTCATCCGGATTTGGCCCCCAACTTAGTTCCGGGTTACAACACAATTTCCGGCTTGGCGCAAGCACAAGGCGGAGCGGTCAATGACGTCACGACTTCGGGACATGGCACTCGTACTGCGGGTGTCGCGGCAGCTCGAGGGAACAACGGCATCGGTGTTTCCGGCGTCGGTTGGGATTTACGCGTAATGCCTGTCCGCGCAACCGATAGCGCGACAGGAGCAACTCCGAGAAGCGAGTTGCTGGAAGGCGTTCAGTGGGCGGTTCAGAATGGCGCTAAAGTCGTCAGTGTTAGCTACACCGAGGTCGAGTTCAACGACGTCGAGGCCATGGGAGCCTGGGCAAGAAGTCAGGGCGCTTTGCTGGTCTGGTCAGCCGGTAATAGCAAGACGAATTGGGCCAATTTCGATCACGACAACGTGACCGTTGTGGGCGGAACTTCAGTAACCTCGACCGGGCAAGACATCATTTGGGATCAAGGAGCCACGGGGTCTGGCTATGGCAAGGGTGTCGATTGCTTCGCGCCGTGTACACAGATTTACACGATCAACAAGGCTGGTGGCTATGGCAATGCACCGGCTGGCGTGAGCTTTGCGGTTCCTCAAGTGGCTGCGACCTTGGCGCTCATGATGGGGCGCGAACCGACGCTGAGTCCGGCGGAGATTGAGCGTCGGATGCTGCTTCGTTGCGGCAACATGGGGCCGCTCGGCAACGATATCAACTTTGGATTTGGCCGGCTAAATGGGGGGGCAGCCGTCGAGTGGCCGATTCGCAGGTATCAGTTGGAGCTGCTTCCTACCAGTGCGATCCCAGGTGCTTCGAACGTGTGGCCATACAAGGTCATAGATGATGGAACGGTGTTTGGCACGGTGTATCGCACTGGGCAGTCCGCCGTCATCGCTAAGTGGCATGATGGCGCACTAGTTAGCTGGCAATCCAGTGAGCAAGCCTTGGGCATTGCATTCTCCGATATTGTAATTACCGATGTCAATGAAAATGGAGTGCTCACTGGCTGGGCATACAACGGTGAATACTACGGTTTCATATTGGGTTTGGGAGGGCTAATTGATACTCTGCACAATCCTTCACTTGGTCGCAGCTACATAAATGGCATCAGTAATTCAGGCCATGCCGTTGGCCTCCATCTGCTTGGTTGGGGAAATACTAGAGCTCGGTATCGAGATGTAAACGGTGCTTGGTCGGCTCCATTAGAGTCCCCGCCATACAGCATTGGCGGTTCGGCGGGGTTCTACAAGATCGCGGAAGATCATCGAGTGGTTGGCAGTATCGGTAGCCAACCGATTTTCTTTAGAGGTGACTTAGGGATTGAGTATTGCGAGCCCAACGGATTTTTGAACGTCGAAGTGATGGAATCCACTGAGGAAGGAGCCTTTGTCGGCTGGTTTGCGCCAGATGCTCCTAGTGCCGACTCGTGGTATATTCGCGCCATTTTGTACTCAGCCAAGGGAGCGATTATGCGAAACTTCGGCGTGTTTACATACGCCCCTGGCTTAAACGAAAGTTTGGAAGTTGTTGGCGCAGACCTTATCAACACCTCTGCTGCGGTGGCGGCACGAATTTTTGATGGCTACAACCCTGGATTACTCATCGATAAGTTGGTTCCTCAGCCAAACACAACCAATCAGACTCTGCCGACTACAGTGACTACGCTAAACGAATGCCCCGACATTAACAATGTCGGGCAATTAATCGTAAGGGGTCGCTCAACACTTAATCAATGGGTTGGCCTTACGGCGAACCCAGTAGACACCCCGGGCCTTGCGCTATCGCTGGGACAGTTGGGTTCGAGTCCTACCTACGTTGGGAGTATTCCGCCTTCCCTGAGCGTGACCTTTACAAACGCAGCAGGCACGCCTTATCCGGATGCAAATGTCCAATTGACATATGCTTCTTCGGTAGGGAGGCTCGGCCTTGACCCACCTCCTTCTGTCACGGGGAATTATCGTATCTATATGCGATGCAACTCAGCGGCGATCCCCGGCTATGAAGGAACACCATTCCTAAACCGCCTGTATCCCCCTCTCAATGAGCCAGCCGTTCCAAGAGATGCATTCTATCTGCCATACACCAGCCCGACCAGCTACAACAACCAGCCCGTCCTAGAAATGTATCCCGGAGATGTAGATAGCTCAGGCGAGGTTGACGCGGCGGATATTGATGGAGTCATTGCGACGTTTGGCATGGTTAATGGCGACCCGGGATTTGGCCCGACCGATGTGGACGGAACGGGTGAAATTGACGCGGCCGACATTGACGTTGTGATTGAGAACTTTGGCCTCGTCGGCGATCCAGAACCTTAAGCCTTGGCTTCTACGCCGACCCTTCGGGACTTTGGGTTCGGGCGGCGATGTAACCAGGGCTTCGCCCTTCGCTAAGAGTCGCCACCCCTTTGGGTTTCTGAGGGGGCGCCGCTTTGGAGTGCGGGCAGCTTGCTGCCGCTTTGGATTGGCCTCTTTTGCAAAATTCGCGGCTTGCCGCAGTAAGAAGCGGGCGGAGTATTGGGAGCGGGTAGCTCAAACGACGCGCGCAAGGAGGAGTTCCCAAGTTGGGTCAAGCCTGCGTTTTGGCTTGGAGTTACGGTTTTGTCCTCATTGCTGTGGCACTGATACGAGCAAAATCGCGGCGTCTGTCAAACTGAGACCATGTCCAGCAGCTTCGGCACTCTGTTCCGCGTGACGACCTTTGGCGAGAGCCATGGGGCGGGGGTGGGCGTGGTGGTGGATGGCTGCCCGCCCGGGCTGGAGATTTCTTTGGAGGAGATTCAGACCGAGCTCGACCGGCGGCGGCCCGGGCAAAGCGGCATCGTCTCGAAGCGCAAAGAGAGCGACCGCATCG
>JADLGZ010000166.1 GCA_020849075.1 Fimbriimonadaceae bacterium
CCAAAGACTTCAAGTTCTTGCTCTACGAAGCTAATGGCCCAGTCGGTGTCTCCCGTTGGACTGGGTGTATTGAGTAAGTCTATTAGTGTCTTACTCAGATAGTCGCGGTCAATCTCAAAGCGAGGCATGGCCCTATTGTAGTCGTTAGTTGTTGCAGGGTGGAGGTGCATTGAATACCCAGCGGTCCCATGGGGTTCATCCCGACATCCGGTACCATGTCACCTCCTTATGGAGACATTCCCAGCAACTGGCCTGCCGGCCGACTTTGGCCCGCAGCTCGAAACCTTGGGAATTGTGACCCCAACGCCCATCCAAGCAGGGTCAATACCCTTGATCATGGAGGGCCATGATTTAGTGGGTATCGCTCAGACCGGAACAGGCAAGACGCTTGCGTTTGGCCTCCCAATCATCGCAACACTTGGGACGGGCCGAGCGTTGATTCTTGCTCCAACGCGCGAACTTGCGGCTCAAATAGCCGCCGCGCTACGACCGTTCGCAGGCGCCTTCCACTTGCGCACCGCCGTGTTGGTAGGGGGAGTTGGAATGCAGGGGCAGAACTCCGAATTGCGCCGGAACCCGGCCATTGTCGTTGCGACTCCGGGTCGCTTGCTGGACCACGTTCAGAAGGGACACTTGCGATTGCGCGAGTTTAAGACGGTGGTCTTGGATGAAGCAGATCGAATGCTTGACATGGGCTTCCTCCCTGCAATTGAGTCGATCCTCAATGCCCTTCCCAAGGAGCGCCAAACCCTGATGTTCAGCGCGACGATGGCCGACACGATTTCGGGTCTGATAAAACGACATATGCGAGCCCCGCAGCGCGTTGAAGTTACGCCGCCTGGGTCTACGGTGCACCTGATTGAGCAGAGCGTGGCATTTGTTGAACAGCTTGATAAGAATGAGCTCCTATGGCGGCTTATCAACGAGACGGATGGACAAGCGCTGGTCTTTGCGCGCACTCGCCATGGGGCACGAAAGGTCGCCGCCGCTATGTCGCAACTGGGTCTCGCCGCCGCGGAGATCCATTCCGATCGAACTCAGAATCAGCGAACGGCCGCCATCATGGGGTTTCGCAGCGGTCGAGTCCGAGTCCTAGTGGCCACGGACATCGCCGCCCGAGGAATCGATGTCAAGGACATAAGCCTGGTCGTGCAATACGATCTGCCGGACGACCACGATGACTATGTTCACCGAATCGGCCGAACCGGTCGCGCAGGCGCAACGGGCAGGGCCGTGATCTTCTGCACCCCCGAGAAGTCGAAAGCGCTACAAGCTCTTGAACAGACGATCAACTTAGTGCTGGAAACGGCGCCCGAATCACCCTTAGCCCGACCCGTGCGTAGTTCGCGAAGGGCAGGGGGCCAAACGAACGAGCCGCGTCGGCGATCGAACGTAGACGAGCGGTCTAGGAATTGGAGCTCAAGGCCTCGACCCGCAACCGCATCAAAAGGCCCTGCCCCCGAGGCACGTCGTCGGCCCAACCCGGAGGAGCGGTCTAGAGAATGGACCCCGAAGCCTAGACCATCATCATCGAGACCTGAAGAACCTCGAAGGAGGGAGTGGACATCGAAACCACCATCTCGGTGGCGTGACGATTCTCAGGTTGATTATCCAGTGCGGAAGAGAGAGACTGGGCCAGCAGGCGTTTGGGTAAAGGCTAGTCCTAAGAAGTCATCAACAGGGCCCTCCGGGAAGTGGACTTCAATGCCTCGTTCCCGATCAGTCGAGTCTCATCCCACAAAAGGGGGTAAGACAAAGGGGCCGAAAATAAAGCCACTTCGAAAGTCAGAAGGAGTGCGGCCTGCGGATAAGCCCAAGAAGGATGCTGTCGCCTCAATGCCACGCAGTCCAAAGACGGGGCGGCCGAGACCCCATGGCTTGCCAAAATCTTTTAAGGCGGGCCCAAAGAAGGGGAAGAAACCCGCAGGTTTCAAGCGCAAGCGATAAGCCCCCGGGCCTAAAAACTGATACACTCGTTCACGATGCCAAAAGCTGTCGTCCAAGGAATCGGACACGCCGTCCCAGAAAAAGTGCTCACTAACGCCGACTTGGAAGAGTTGGTGGAGACAAATGACGAATGGATTACTCAGCGTACGGGCATCAAGGAGCGGCGGGTTTGTGGCCCTGGTGATTCCTGTACATCTCTGTCGGTAGCTGCAGCGCGTAGAGCATTGACGAATGCCGGGATTGCGCCAGAAGAGCTAGACATGATCACTGTGGGAACGGTGACCGGAGATTTTCCTTTCCCCAGCGCCAGTTGCTTAGTGCAGGAGCAAATAGGGGCACTGAATGCAGGGGCATTTGATGTCGGCGCGGCATGCGCTGGCTTTATCTACTCGGTGGCAAGTGTGGCTCCAATGTTGGAGACAGGCAAGATCAAGACCGCGCTAGTCATCGGTGTTGATGTTCTTTCCAGATACGTGGATTACACGGATCGCTCTACCTGCGTGTTATTCGGAGATGGCGCAGGTGCCGTGGTTCTGAGGGCAGAAGAGGGCACTGACCGCGGCGTGATGGATACCGTCTTGCTCTCTGATGGAACGGGGGCAAAGCATATCGGCCTTGACGTTGGCGGCACGAAGAACCCTCCCAATCGCGGCATTCCCGAGGGCATGAGCCCTTACCTGTACATGGCTGGCGCTGAGGTGTATCGCTTCGCCGTTGGCGCCATGGGTGACGCATGCGAAAGGGTGCTAGAACGGACGGGTCTGGCCTCTACTGAAATTGATCTCTTTGTGCCCCATCAGGCAAACTTGAGGATCATTGAGTCGGCAGCGAAGCGGCTTGAGTTGCCGAACGAGAAGGTGTTTGTGAACGTTCAAAAGTACGGCAATACGTCCGGCGGCTCCATCCCCATCGCGTTGAGCGAGGCCGTCGAGCAGGGCCGTTTGAAGAAGGGTGATCTTGTGA
>JADLGZ010000167.1 GCA_020849075.1 Fimbriimonadaceae bacterium
AGGGCTCTCCGGGCCAGTAGGGATCGACGGTCATCCATCGTGAAAGACTCGTCCGATAGTAGCGAGCCCTTACATAAAGCCGGGAAGCAAGGTCGGCATAGTAGCCCAGTGTGCCAACAAAGCCCCAAGGACTTGGATTCGTGCCAGTCGAAGTTCTCACTTCTCCAAACGGCCAGAACTCAGTCGAAGAGGTTTGTGTTCCCGCAGAGTTTCTCGTCTGAACAACGCTCCCTAACGGATCAGAAACATACCGAGTGATAACCGAGTTACGAACCTCTCGGACTAACCGACCACCAACCGTCGCATATGCGATCTGCATTACAGCTGCCATTTAGGTGATTTCACCCAAGTAATCGCTACCATCCCATACATAAGAGGTGATATTCGCAGACGCCTTAGTCACCCTTCGTAGGCCATCCCCATCATATTTAACATTGTCGAACGCGGACGGGTCACTAGCACTCTTGAGGAGGTCATTGTCCCAATATGCGTAAACATAATCTGATGCGGGACGCTGTTCGCGTGTCATGTTTCCACTATTGTCAAAGGTGAATGTCACACGGTTTGCCCCATCTTGCGCAGTCGTTAGGCGATTGGCCGCGTCGTACGTCATGGTCATTGCTGATCCACCCTCGTGGTGCTTGACAAGCTGGTTGCCGTTGGGATCATATGAGTAAGTCGCTCTAGCGCCCGACTTCAATTGACCCGTCAACTGGCTTTTGTTGTCATAGACATATTGCGCAGTGCCTCCATCTCTGGTTTGACTAATCTTCCTTCCGCCCGCATCGTATGCATCCACAATCGTGGAAACCGGGTTGGCGCCAATATACTCGATTTGAGTCAAGACTCGGCCAAGCGCATCATAGGTACAAATCTGCGAACCAACAGCATATAGCATCGTTGTCGTATTCCCCGTATCATCATATTGCAGGGTGTACCTTTCACCACCGGGCAGAGTTTGCCGAATGAGTCTGTCCGCTGCATCATAATGGTAGTGGGTGAGATCGCCGTTAGGATCTGTCATCGAAACCCGATTTCCGACGGCGTCGTATCGAGACACTACCGGCAAGAGATCCCAAGTAACTCTCGTTACTTCAGATCGAACCGAGTAAGCGTAAGTAGTCACACCTGAAAAGTCCTGCATAGTCATCCGGTTTCCGACTGGATCATAAGCAAAGGTCACCCTCGTGTCAGAGAAAACGGACTGCAATTGCTGACCTACTGCATCGAACACCAAAGTCTGACGATTTCCCTTCGCGTACTGAACTGTTGAGGGTCGTCCCGCTGCATCATAGGTCGTTGTGGTCTTGAAGTTAAGCTCATTGGCGATGACCGTTTGGCGTCCCGCCAGATCATATGTGAAAGTGTTGAAGTAGTCCCGCGGATCCTTCCTTGAAGTCAATTGGCCTGCAGCATCATACGCGTAAGTTGTGCGGAAACCAAGAGCGTCAATCTCGGCATGAACTCGGTTCGAATTCGTAAAGTAGACCGTTTCAGTAGAGATGTTCAGCGGATCAGTAACCCGAACCTGCTCGCCTGCAAGGTTATAGGCATATGTCGTAGCATTCGAAAGCGCATCGATCGTCGTGGTGACCTGGCCGGCAAGGTCGTACATCGTAGTCGTACGGAAATTTCTGGCATCCTCAACTGCTATTTGTCGTCCGACGTCATCATAGAAATATGATGTCCGCTTATTGAGCGGGTCAATGGTAGCGATCAGATCGCGAGCATTATAGACACTCTCTGTAATGTGGTTGAGCGCATCTTCAACTTGGTACTGCCGTCCAGCTGAGTCATAGAAGTAAGTAGTCCTAAAACCAAGCGCATCTATAGTGGCCTCGACGCGCTTCGCAACATCGTACTGCGTGGACGTAATGTTTCCATTGGCATCCATCGTGGTAACTGGATAGCCCATGTTGTCATACGCGGTAGTCGTCAAGTAGCCAAGGGCATTCTTTACCGTGAGCCGTGTGTTGAATCGACCGTAGGTGTACGTCGTCCGTTGATTCAGCGGATTGACTTCGGCTTGTAATAGGCAACCGTCGTAAATGTAAGAGGTCACCTGATTCAGGGGATTCTCCACGGTCAGAACGTGATCACCAGCATCATACGTGTAGCTTGTGCACCTACTGAGCTGGTCTAGTTGCGAGACAAGCCGGCCTAGGGAGTCATAGGCATTGACAACAATGCCGCCGTCCGAGTACATGACGCTTGCGACATTGCCCCAAGTGTCGTAGCTGTTGGTCGTGATCAGCCCTCGAGGATCGGTCACTGCGCGCAGCAGCCCCTCCCCAGTGTAGGAGAAGGTTGTCGCACGACCGAGCGGATCTTTTTGAACAGTTCGAAGGCGCGAACTGCCGTCCCCTTGGTAGATGTAAGTCGTGATGCCTCCGTCAGCTACAATCACCGTGGTAAGGTTATCGAAGTTATCGTACTGGAACTCAGTTCGGTTTCCGAGCGGATCGTCCGACGCGATCAAACGGTTCTTGACATCATACGCGACACTGTAAATCGTTCCTGCCTGAGTGGTTTCTTTGACCTTGATACGATTTGTGTTGTACTCGTAAGTCGAAATGACGCCCCCAGCACTGACCATGCTGGCTAGGTTTCCCGTGTCATCAAAGTTGTAGGTGACGCGCCCGCCAGACGGCCAGTACTCAACCGTTTGGTACTGATCGTAAGAATACGTCCAAACGCCAGGCCCGGAAGCCATATAGGTGACTCTGCGACCATCGTTATAGAGGTATGTCGTGATATAGCCGCGCGGATCCTCGATCGTGTGAACAAGAGTGTTTGTGCCCCCAGAACCGGCGTGCGAATAGACGTACTTTGTAATACAGCCTAATGGAGTCATCATTGAGGCTAAGCAACTGCCTGCGTCGTAAGCAAGCGTCCAACGGCGGCCACTCCAATCCTGCACACTGCGGACTAGCCGATCATCACCGCTACCGTTGTAGTTGAGGGTAACAAACCTACCGCCAGGGACCTCGATTGATTCTAAGAATGCCTTACTAGAACCCTGATCGTAGTTGTACGACTGCGTGTTTCCTGACGGATCAACAACCCGTGCGATCTGATAACGAAAATCCTCCGAGAACAGGCCGTACACGATTTTCATTCCACTTAGGAAGTGCTCTGTGTATTCGTTTGCCTCAACATCGAACGAGAGTGTTGTCTGGTTCCCCGTATTTTCCGAGGACACATAAGTCAGAACCTTTTCTTCCGATTCGACAAGTTGGAAGTACTGCTGGCTAAAGTCTCCTCGTGTAATCGTTGCAATTGGCCCATCAAGCTGCATCAAATAGCCTGAAACGGAAGCTGAACGCCCGTAGCCCCATTCAGTAAACACGTCCGCCCCGGTGCCGTAGTACATCGAGATTTGCAGGTCAAAGCCCCGGGCTTTCAACTCAACTTCCGGGTCTACCAATAGCTCCCCGGTGCGAATATTGGGTTTCGGAAAAGTCGGATGCATCCGCTCGGTAGGAGCGGTGCACCCTTGATGCAGTGGGTCTGGTGCGGCGAGGGTCGGGAACAAACTGATGAAATTGAAGGCTATGAGCCCGCCGAGGCTGGCGGCTGGGAGGGATACCCGCTGGACGAGCTGGCGATCCGCGATGAGCGTCGCACAGCAATGGATGTCAACCGGAGGATTCAACAAGGCAGGTTCATTCTTGATCCCGACTTCCAACGCGACTTTGTCTGGGATCGCGGCAAACAAAGCAGGCTAATTGAATCGATTCTTCTACGCATCCCCCTTCCGGTCTTTTATGTTGCTGAGGATACGGACGGACGGTTTATAGTAGTAGACGGCCGACAACGGTTGACGACGCTGCTGCATTTCTTCGCCGGACACCTGAAGTTACATCTGCCAGATCGGGCCGAACTAAACAAAAAGTCCTTTCATTCCCTAGAATCGAGGCTCCAAAACCGGATTGAGGACTGCCAACTTCACTTTTACATAATCGATCACGCGGTTCCTGAACGAGCCCGACTAGACATATTCGAAAGAGTAAATGGTGGCGAAGTTCTCACCCGGCAGCAAATGAGGAACGCCATCTTCAGTGGCCCGTCAACGGCGTTTCTGCGTGCTGTCGCAGACTCAGATCTATTCTCAGCAGCAACGGGTGGAAGCCTGAATAAGAAGAAGATGCAGGATCGTGAGTTTGTCAATCGCTTCTGTTCGTTTCAACTTTTTGGACTTGAGGACTATAGGGGAGACATGGATGATTGGCTTGCCAAAAGTCTTGGCAAGTTGAACAAAACCGACGACGGGCTGATCGAGACCCTGGGCTCGCAGCTTCAGTTATCGCTTCAAAACAACCTCAGCGTCTTTGGAGAACATGCATTCAGAAAACACAGACCTGAACAAAGTCGACGAGGACTAATAAATGCCTCCCTTTTCGATGTAATGTCTACCGGCTTGGCAAAATATAGCGAAGCTCAAGTGAGTTCAGCATCTTCAGCTCTGAAGGAACGCTTTTACGCCCTTATGGAAGATGAGGACTTTACACGGTCAATTACGTATAGCCCTAACACACCGAACGTCGTCCGTCGACGCTTCAAGATAGCGCATCTAATGCTTAAGGAGGTATTTGATGCTTAGTTCTTTGCGGATAGAGTCATTCAAGTGTTTCGAAGACACAAATGTGAGCTTGTGCAACCTTACTGTGCTCTCAGGATCGAACAGCAGCGGTAAATCTTCGGTCTTGCAAGCCCTCATTTTACTAGCTGACCTTGTCCTCGGTGATCAATGGGCTAATACCATTAACCTCAATCGGCCGGGTCTCAAACTCGGGGCCGCCTCTAATGTGATCAACTATCGCTCGTCTCGAAATTCCATTGCCCTGAGGCTGTCATCGGGCGATGCTACTGCTTCCTTCGAGCTCATGTCGGACGACAGGCAAGCTCTTTCGATGGATGTTCAAATCACTGAAAGCAGTGGTAACTCAGATGGGTCGAACCAACCAAAGGACTCGGCCGTCCGGGCTTCGCTTCAAAACCTCAAATGGGTGTCGTCAGAGCGCATCGGGCCACGAGATGTTTTGCCTCTGCTGGATTCACGTATGGCCCTGTCTGTGGGCTTCGATGGCGCAGACGCCGCCGCCCTTCTGTATTGGAACGAGGACAAGGCCGTTCCTGACAGGGTCACGATCGAGGGCGTTCCGAACAATCTCTATAATCAAGTCCGTGGCAGGTTAAGAGAGCTGTTCCCGAGCTCGGATTTTCGCGTTGTTAGAGTGGACAATGCGATCGCCATGTCACTTGGATTCAAGAGTGGTGTAGAGTCTGAGTTCCAGAGGCCACAAAACGTGGGCTTCGGATATTCCCAAGTGTTCCCCCTCTTGGTCGAGCTACTCAATGCTCGGCCCGGTGACTTGGTATTGATTGAGAATCCTGAGATACATCTTCATCCAAAAGCCCAGCAAGACCTTGCGGTGTTGATCAGCCTTGTTGCTTCATCCGGCGTTCAAGTTCTCTTAGAGACACACTCGGATCACATTCTGAATGGGGTTCGCCTCGCGGTCAAGCGCAAGTTGATTTCGCCGGACAGAGTGGTTTTCAATTTCTTTGAATCTGTTGGCGGAGGAGATGCAGGGGTCGTGTCACCACGGGTTGATGAGTTCGGAAAGCTCAGTTTCTGGCCAAGCGGATTTTTCGATCAGTTCGATGTTGCTATCGCGGAGCTTCTTTAGTGGAGGCTGTTCTCGACGAATTGACGCTCGTGGAGTGCACCCAGTGCGATATTGGTAGTCGGATTGAGTCACTCGCGAAGACACTGGTAGCACTTGACGAGCTGGGTGTGCCCCGTGTTGTTCGAACAGTCGCCGATGCTACAACACGAGTGGTGTCAGGAGGGCACGGACTTAGCAAGTGGTTCTTTGACCCGACCGTAGACAGGGATGCTGGTCGGCTCGTTGCTAGACGCTTGAGTTCTCAGCCATACATTGATGGCGTTGGCGGCCTGTTTGAGGTGATCGAGGAAGATAAGCTTGTTGAAACCTGCATTGGAGGCGCGATCGCGGTGGGCCTTGGGTATTGCTTCTTCACGGAGGGGTTTCCAGTTGGGCTGCCCGGAGCAATGTTCAACGATGATCGCGACCGCAGCGTCCATGTTTACTGCCTCTCGGGAGATGAGGAGTCGCGGGAAAACGTAGTTCTGCGGCTCTTACTTTCTGAAGCGCATATCGAGAGCGAGAGGGCGCAGATCGTCGCGAAAATAGATGCCCATATTGCAAATGGGGAAGCTATCCTTCGGACGGCCGAAGAGGTTTTTCCGAACCTTCTGTTTGGTGCAACTGCTCGTACTCAACTTGCCGAGCTAACTGGAGCCGAAGTGCATTATGTACACGTCTTACGGCATCTCAGGACGCTTCAGTCCGCTGCAATGAGCTGGGCAGCCGGCGCGGACTTTGACCCTGCGATGTCATGGAGCCCAGAGTCAAATGCCACACTGGAACACGGTAGGTTTGGACGCCTGCGTGATTTCCCATGGCCCGACGGCTACCCCGCGAAGAGGTGGAGCAAGCATAGCAAGATTGGTCCCAACGCATACAGAATCTACTTCGAAGCTTTCGTTCAGAAAGAGGGTCCAGAAGTTTGCATCGGATACGTAGGCCCGCATCTGCCGACGGTGAAAGACCCGAACTAAGTCGATCTGGTCTCTCCAAAGTCTCTCAATAGAAGGAGCGAATAAGAGACAACTTGAGATCGTGGTAGACTCAAAGCAAGTGGGTGGAACCTACAGAATTCCTATGACACTGTAGGGGTCACAGGTTCAAGTCCTGTACCGACCACCATTTCGATCCCCTTCACTTCACAAAGTGAAACGCGATGCAATGGCCATTCCCATCCTCCAGCAGGAGGCCGACGATGGGGTCGGGCTTCGACTTCGCCAAGGTTCGTGCTTGCTCAAAAGTTAAGCTGACCGGTGTGCCAGGGAAACCATAGTAGGTCGCCATCTGGGCTGCTTCGGCGGCGGTCTTGGCGCAGCCAAGTCCATGGACGACGTCATAGCCAGGAACATTCTCGGCCCTGACCGCCATGTGCATGCTCGGCTTGCGGTCGAGTTCGACCAGGAATACTTCCTCCGGAAAGTCGGACTCCAAGAGCGACGCCATGAGGGGCGAGTCGAGGATTTGGGTCATATATTATTGTAGTCCGGAGTTCGCCCGCTGAAGCATTTCTGCCATATCAACGATGTCAATCTCCTTGTCCGTGACCTGCTTGATGCTCGCGTCGAGCATGATGCGGCAGAAGGGGCAGCCGATGGCGACGGTGTCGGCGCCGGTAGCGAGGAGCTCCTCGGCGCGGCGATTGCCAGGGCGCTGATCGGGAGGCTCCTCCATCCACATGCGGCCGCCTCCTGCGCCACAACAGAGCGTCTTCTTACCCCGACGGGTTGGCTCTAGCAAGGCACCCCTACGTATGAGAGCCCGCGGCGCTTGACTTTCGTCATTCACACGGCCCAGATAGCAAGGGTCGTGGAAGACTGTCTTGGAGCCCTCAAGATCAATACCCTTGAGCTTGCCGTCGGCAACAAGCCGCTGAAGAAGTTGGGTGTGGTGCATGACCTCAACTCTGGGGCCGAACTGCTGGTACTCATTTGCAAACGTATTGAAGCAGTGCGGACAGGCCGTTACGACCTTCTTCACCTTGTATTTCTCGAAGATCGATTGGTTGCGCCCTACCATGTCCTGGAAGGTGAACTCATCGCCTGTGCGCCGTGCCGGGTCGCCGGTGCAGGCTTCTTCTTGCCCCAAGCACGCATATCGAACCCCTGCCTTATTGAGGAGCTGTGCCATGGCCTTGGTGGTCTTGACCGCGCCGGGGTCGGTCGCGCCCGCGCACCCCACCCAAAAAAGGATGTCGAACTCGGGGTTTTCTCTAGCTAAGGGGACACTCAGGCCAGCCATCCAATCCTCGCGGGTGCTGGCGGCTTGCCCCCAGGCATTCGCGGTGGACTGAGTTTGGCGAAGCATGACGGCCGGGCCGCCCGAAAGCGAGCCCTCACCGACGAGGTTGCGGCGCGCGTCCACGATCAGGTCCACGTGCCGAATAAGCACCGGGCACGCCTCAACGCAGGCATTGCAGGTCGTGCAAGCCCAAAGCGCTTCTTCGCTAACGGCCTCGGCAACGCTTGTGCCCGACCGCAGAGCACCGTGAATATCTGCTACCACCCTCTGCGGATCCAAGACCTTGCCGACGCCATTGGCCGGGCAGACCTCAGTGCACCGCCCGCAACCCATGCAGGCATCAAGGCTCATCAGGTGCCATCGTGAGTAGTGCTCGGGCAGTGACACCCCAACTCGCTCAGTCTCCTCCACCTCAGCCATGGTGACGGGACTCAACTCGCCCATCGGTTGCTCTGGGCGACCGGCGGACGTCAAGATCGCCAGCACAATGTGCTTGAGCCTCGTATGAGGTAGGGTCGCCAAAAAGGTGAAGAAGAGCCCGACATGGAACCACCATATGGCGACATAGGTGGCGTCGGTAATGGGCGGCAAGACTGATGCAAGCCCCTTGGCAACAAAACTAAACCCGTCGTACTGGGTCGGGTTGTTGCGAATGCGAGCAGCCTCCAGCAAGTACCCGCTGACACCTAGGACCCAGAGCAGGACCAAGTTCCACGAATCGCGCCAATCATGGGCCATCTGATGGAGCCGGAAACCCCAACGCCGCCCCATGGCCCAGGTTACTCCGGCGACGAATAGGAGCCCAAGAGCATCGAACGTTGCCTCATAAATGAGGTAGTACGTTCCGTGATGGAAATTGGGGATCCCGACCAAGGGCGAGTAGGTGGCGATGGCCAACAAGGACGTGGCGATGAAGAGGGAAAGGAAACCGTAAAAGATGAGCAGGTGCATCGGCGCCCCTGATCGAGGGCGACTCGAACGCACCTTCTTCTGCGCTAGGACATAGACCAAGATATTCTTGATCCAGTCCAATGGTGATGGCTTCCACTTGATGGGCTGCCCTTTCATCCAGAGTCGGGCGCTCCGCCCGATGACCCAAGCTAAGTAGGCCGTACACAGCACGACCAGCAAGTAAAAAATAGCCTTGGCCAACGGCCCCTGATGCATGAACTCATGGCGCGTCGCCTCATCGGCTAAGAACAACGTTGGACACAACCGCACGCGCCGATGCTACCCGCGCGATCATAATTTGAGCATTGAACGCCACGTTAACCTTCATCGGTGAGTGCACGATCATCCTGTTCCGAGCGATCGGGCGGCTATTCGTGCGCCCTGTTGAGTCCAATGAGTGGGTGAACCAAATGGCGTTTGTCGGGGTCAACAGCATTCCGATCGTCGCATTGACGACGATGTTCTCTGGTGGCGTATTAGCCCTCTACTCATCGGACATGCTGATGAGATACGGAGCCGGCTCGCTCACTGGGTCGTTGGTTGGCCTTGCCGTAACCCGTGAAGTAGCGCCTGTTCTCGCGGGGATTATGGTTGCGGCACGTTGCGGAAGCTCAATGGCAGCCCAGATTGGACAGATGGCGGTTACGGAGCAAGTTGATGCTCTTCGTAGCCTCAATGTGCAACCTATCAATTACTTGGTCGTTCCCCGGTTGGTGGCTTGCGTTCTCGGTCTGCCGATCTTATGCCTCATTGGTTGCTATGCCGGGATCCTCGGCGGTCTTTGGGTGAGCCAATACGCCGGAGTACCGCAAGAGTCATTTCTCAATTCCCTCCGCCAATTTGTTCAACCTTGGGATTTCTTGGGCGGAATGATCAAGTCTCTGGTGTTTGGGTTAATTGTGTCCGTAGTGGCCTGTCAGCAAGGATTGAGGACGAAGGATGGCGCCGTTGGGGTAGGCCGGGCCACCACGAACACCGTTGTCATTTCGATGGTGCTCATTTATGTAGCCAACTTCATTTTGGCCGCGATTTTATTCTAGTTTGGGGCTGGAATGCCGCCAAAACCTGCCAACAATAGACGATGTGGAATTCGTACGGATCGGCATCATTCAGGACTCCGACGACCCCTATGCTGGGTGGTACGCCGAAGTCTTGGCCCATGCTGGACTTCGGGCGACCTCAGTCTCTGAGTTCACCTATGACGGCTTCAGCAAGTTTGATGTACTCCTCTTCTGTGGCCGAGGGGCCCTTCACGATCAAGAACTAGTCGGAAGGTGGCTTAGCGATGCCCGTCGAAGCATCGTTGTGAGCGGAGGCTCATGGAAACTGGAGAAACTCTTAGGTATCAAGGCCGACCCATTGAGGTTCTCTTCCGGCCAAATTGCCCCGTCAGAGGCGGTGGTATGGCCTGATGGAGCCCCAAGCGCGATCTTTTTTGGCGGCTGCAAGGCACAAACCACCCAAGCTCAAACGCTTGTCACCACCTCGGATGGTCATGTCGCGGTGAGCCGAAATGGAAGCGCGTGGCTCGTCTCCCCCCACGTTGGCCAAACGATGGCCTTCATGCAAATGGGTACGTCCGTCGAAGCGCACGGGGTTGGCCCCTCTGATGGTTCCGCCAACTGGGATGAGGGACCCTTAAGGGCTGAGTTTGGTTCACGACTCGGGTTCGATGCTCGACAAGATGGCCTGTTTCAAGTGCCGCATGCGGATATCGTTCGTGAGATGTGGATCAGGACTGTATTGGAGGCAATCGCCGCCACCGGCAAACGAGCGGCCATCCTTTGGCACCTCCCAGGTGGCGCAACCCACGCGGGGCTCCTCAGCCTTGACTGCGACATCAACAACCCAAGCATCCTATTCCAACTCAATTCTGCTCTGTCGATGACTGGTTCAAAGGCAACCTTTCTGTCTCGTGGCGCATCGTTTCCACCCGAAATCTATGGCTGGATGCGCCAATATGGTCACGAGGTTGGCCTTAGTTTCCACGAGAATTGGCGTCCAGAAAAAGCCCGCCTCGCGACCACCAACCTAACTCGAATTGCTGGTGGCCAGGTGCTGACTGCGGCCATTGCACGAGGTGCTTGGCTAGGATTTACCCAGCCGTACGAAGCCTTCGCCCAAGCTGGAGTCCATGCCGTACTGGGTAAAGGTGGTACTGAGAGAGGTACCGCAGGGTTCATCTTTGGCTCCTCCCACCCCTTCATTGCCCGCCCCACCTCGGCCTATGAGATTCCCTTCCAGTCGTTTGGCGGAAACTGGGATGAGCGCGTGATCAACCCAACCAAGCAACGTTACGGCGTCATTCACAGTATGATCCCGCTCTCGATGGTCCAAGAGGCGGATGGATTTGCCGGTCTAAAGCGCTGGGTATCGCTTGTGAAGCAATCCGGTGGCGACTACTTTACGGCTGAGCGCATGATTGAGTTTGAACGAGCCCGACGCAGCGCAAACCTCGTTCAGGAAAAGGGCAATCAATTCACCCTCGAAGCAGACGCTCCTATGGGCACAGCGACCGTGCTGATCACCGGACGTGATTTGGTTGCCGAGAGCGGTCGGAAGGCACCTCAGGTTGTCACCCGCTACGGTAAAGAATTCACAGCAATCACCCTTGAGATGGGCGATAGCAAGTCAGGAGCTTTTATGCTCCAAGAGGAAGATCGAAAGGCAGCCTAAGATGCCCAGCCAAGTTCACGCCGGAGGCCCCGGAGTGCAATCGTGTAATCCTCAAAGTCTTGACTCAGCTTCCGAAAGGTCGGGGCTTCGTGGTCGTGCGGCGGCATATCGAACATGCTGACAAGATGATACGATTCCTTGCCTTGCTTGGTGGCTGCCGGTATGGGTTCGCTAAGGAATTCAGGAAAGACCCCGCTCCAAAATAAGAGAAAGTCCCCGATATGGCGATGAACCACCCGTTCTCGATCAAATGATGGAGCATTGAGGGCTACATCCCCCTCCGGGATCATCTCGCTGACCGACATCAACCGATGCCCGTTCGAGTCGCGAAGGCCAAAGATATGGTCTGTTCGCATGAAACGGACTAGGACATCCACAATATAGGCCTCAACTTCCGGGTCAGCGCCCGGTAGCTCGCGGCGCACTACTTCGGTAAAGAACTGGCTCAAAGCTGGCATCGTTTCCAATCCTCAGGGTGATTGTTCCAGATTGTGTTGAGTATCAACAACTTCTTGGAACGCGTCAAACTATGAAAGGTTCATGATTCATTGCCCAAAATGCCAAACCGAAAACCCAAGCGGAGCCCAATTCTGTAACAAGTGCGGTGTCGGGCTGGTCAAGAGCGGCGCACCTCCCTTGAGCCCACCGAACCCGCGCCGGAACACCCTCTTGACGGTGGTCTTCGCACTGATTTTCTTGCTGGTAGCGTTAGGCGTAGGGCTTACCGGGCTCTTGCGTGCCAATGCACAGGCACCTCCCTCCGGCGTGACCGCAGCTCGGGCCGATGCGCCGCCCCCGTCTCTGTTAGAAGTTCAAAAGGATGCAGGGTCTGGCGTCCTGAAGCGTAACCAAAAGGGTATGCCGCTAGACATCAGAGAATGGCTAGAGCATCTTGAGCGCGTAGAGAAGCGGAGGCGAGACCTCTCCTTGCATCAAATCGGCTCGTTTATGGCGACGATGACCACATTGCAGGTTGCTGGAGTTCAAGACATGCTAAAGGATCTCATGGGCGACCCCACAGAGATGGAGAGCAATCCCAAGCCGTCCAGCGCCGATAAAGTACACGCAGAGGTTGAGCAAGCTCGTGATGACTGGCGGAAGCTTCGCGAAGAATTTGAGTCAAAGCCACCACCCTCAGAATGCATCCCTATTCGGGCAAAGTATGAAATTGCATTGCGGGAGACAAGTGGCATGATGATGGACTTAATGGATGCCCTTGACCGGGCCATGTCCAGTAACGACCCGGAAGAAATGAAGCGGATTGTGTCAGAGCTCTACGGCATGAAGGGGAAAAGCGCGCCAATTGATCAAGCCGGTGGCGAGACCGATGCTCTTGTCAGCGATATTTGTCGCAAGTACGAAACCCATAAATGGTTCAGCATCGCCCGAGACATTGGTGGCGGCGGAATGATGGGCCTATGAAGAGCACCCCAGCGTTACTGGACTACGCGGAAGCAACCCTAGCTGAACTCCTGCGCGACTACCCCCTCCCAAATACGCCAGACATCGTGTGGCGGCGCTATCGCACGACGGCGGGAACTGCTGACTACAACACTTGGACAATCAACTTGAGCTTGATCGTCCTTGACGATGAAGTTAAGCTTGACTCCACCCTCCGGCACGAGTACGCCCACCTGCTTGCCTATGCACGATTCGGCCCCAAGCACGGTCGCGGCCATGGTCCGGCCTGGCGAAGTGTCATGCGAGAAATGGGGCAGACGCCTGATGTTCGCCACTGTTATCCGGCAAACCGAAATCAACGGCGCCAAGTAGTGGTCTACAAGTGCCAGAAATGCGGTGAACACATCTCGCGCCACCGACGACTCCCCCGCCGCCGAAAGTTCTCTCATGTCAACTGTGGAGGACTCATCCAATTCGTGGCAGTTCAAGCCGCTTAAGGAGCGGAAACTCGTTATTGCGATCTAAGGGCAATTCGCAACGTAGAACTCTACGTTGTGTGGATAGCCTCAGCGGAACGATGCCGTGAAATGGACCAAATTGCGTCCAATGACTACGGCGTCCCCGCAATGGTTCTCATGGAACGCGCGGGTATCGCAGTTTTTGAAGCCATTAAGGAGATGTTGCCTTGCCCGGGCCGCATCTCTGTTCTATGTGGGCGGGGCAATAATGGCGGGGACGGCTTTGTTGTCGCAAGGCTAGCCCACGAAGCTGGGTACGACGTTGAAGTACTGGTCGCCGCCAGTGAAAGTCAACTCAGAGATGATGCGCGCACCCAACTCGCGGTGAGCCGGGCCCAAGGCGTTCAACCCACTTTCTATGACGATCCTTGCTGGAGCCGGCGACTCGAATGCATTGCTGCGTTTGATTTGGTCGTAGATGCATTGCTTGGCACAGGGGCGCACGGTGAGATCAAGGGCCCGATTGCCGAAGCCATTCAAGCAATCAATCACAGCGGCATTCCTGCAATCAGTGTAGACATTCCGTCCGGCATTGAAACCGACACTGGCTCCGACCTTGGCGCAAGTGTCTGGGCCCTCCGAACGATCACCTTTGGAGTACCCAAGCCATTTCTGTTTCAAGGCATTGGAATGGAACATGCCGGCTATTGGACCGTTGCCGACATTGGTTACCCAAGCGCCGTCTTGCAGAGCGCGACCGACGCTCGCCTAATTGATCTCGAATGGGTTGCCGATGTACTCCCGACAAGGATGCGAACCGCTCACAAGCGCGACAACGGGCACGTCCTCATCATTGCCGGGAGTCACACCATGCCTGGGGCAGCGGCTCTCGCGTGTCGGGGCGCCCTTCGAGCGGGAGCCGGCCTTGTTACCCTAGCGAGCGTCGAGAGCGTATGCGATCTCGTCAGTGCCCAACTGCCTGAAGTAATTCGAGTCCCTCTGCCCAACACCAATGGGTTCTTGAACAAGGAAGCAGCGCTTGCCTTGCGAGATATTCGGGCGGATAGCGCCGTTATCGGGCCGGGGTTGGGGCAAGCTGAACCCGTACGCGAATTTCTTGCGGACCTATTCCGAGATTGGGAAATCCCCAGTTGTTTGGATGCAGACGCGCTGAATGCCATCTCCTCTGGAGTTCCTTTACCGCAGACACGATGCGTCCTGACCCCACATCCGGGAGAGATGGGACGCCTGATGGGGAGTAGCGTAGGCGAAATCCAAAGCGACCGATTCCGCACCGTGACAGAAGCCACGGCCAAGTTTGGTCAAGCGGTGGTTCTCAAGGGCCCTCACACAATTATTGGCTGCCAAGGAAAGCCGATGAGCGTCAACCCCACGGGCAATTGCGGTATGGCCTCGGCGGGCATGGGCGACGTACTCAGCGGACTGATTGGCACCTTGCTCGCCCAAGACTTGCCTACGTACTGTGGTGCCATGGCCGCCGTTTATTGGCACGGACTTGCCGCCGACATTTGTCAAGAGGTTATTGGTCAGGTGGGTTACTTAGCTTCCGACGTTGCCGATTCCCTGCCGGCGGCCCGTGCTAAGCTAACATCGTCATGCGAAGCTCGGTCGCGCGTACGCTCCTCGCTCTGCTCCTGTCCTCCCTTAGTGTCTTAGCTTCGGCCCAGATCAAAGTGATCTTTCCCGGCCCTGGCCAATGGGAGACTTGGATTGGCCCCGGATCCCCGGGGAGCAAGTCCACGTTCAAATCCAAAGGTGAAGCAGTCACCCTCCCACTGGCGGGCACCGAGAACAGTGATCTAGTCTCCGTGTACGATGGAACGACCGGAAACCTCGCCTATCGGGTACTCAACGACATTGACGAGTCTTGGGCAGTAAAAAATGGTGACTTCACGGAAGTCGCCACGGTTATCGTGGAGGTCACTCACAATGGCGCCCCGGTTGCGGCCGCAAATGTCAGCCTGAAGACTCTTGAACGGACCCAAAAACTGTTGCTCACCCCTTCAATGAAAGGGCGGCTCACCTTTAAGAAGGTGATGGCGGGTCCGCTTGAGATCACCATTTCCACTTCGAAGGACGGCAAGGAAGTGCTGATTCCAAAGCAGGTTTTCGACCTCAAACTTACACGGCTCGACCGGGAGCCTACGTTTCGAGTTGCCGTTGCCGAACCCGTGGATACAGTCAAAACGACCACGAACCCCGATCAGGGAAAAAGCACGGAGGTCTCTTCCCGTGGGGCTCTACCCATCATTTTGCAAATGCTCGTCGGGCTTGGGGCCATCGGCGGGATGGTCTATCTGGCGTGGCGATACCTGCCCGGCATGAGAACCAAGATTGATGAGCAACTCGCCAAGGTCGGGGTGCAGATACCGACAGATCAGTCGTCCGATCCAGACCCACCCATAGCCCCAACGCCTGCACCAGCACCGGTTGAGCAGATCATCCTCACCCATAGTGATCCGGCCCCAATTGTCGCCACGTCTGCCCCGATGACCCCAGCATTGAGTGGTCCCGCTGGCCGCTTTGAGATCGAAGAAGGCGCCACCTTGATCACCCGCGAACAAGGGGCCGGGATGTACTTGGATTCCACTACGGTCAGTCGCCGGCACGCTGAACTTAGGCGTGAAGGTTCCGCTATGACCTTGCAAGACCTCGGGAGCACGAATGGCACCTACGTGAACGGTGAAAGGATCACCGCCGAGACTCCGCTCAAAAACGGCGACCGAGTTCAGTTCGGCGACGTCCAGTTTGTCGTGGAGGGAATCTAGTTGTATCGCGCCATGGTGCTGGCCATCGCCGGCCTCGCTGGGGGCGCGCTGGCCTTCTTCATCCGCGAACCATTCGTTCCTCCTTCCTCCGACCTTATCAATTACCGGACTTGGGAAACCTTCACGGGCCTCGCGCTAGGGGCATTGATTGGACTTTGCTTAGGGGTTGTTTCGGGTTACTTCCAAGGCTCGACCAAGCACATGACCAAAGGCGCCCTGCTTGGCGGAATCATCGGCGCTGCCGCGGGTGCTGTCGGGATCAGCTTCGGGAATGTCCTTTACGGAATCACGGGCATCCGCTTCCTTGGTTGGGCGATCATGGGCGGCGTCATCGGCCTTGCTGAAGGCGCGGTGGGCATGAGTTGGAAACGAGCCTACTATGGCCTCATCGGTGGCATCCTCGGAGGTGCACTGGGGGGCTTTCTCTTTGATGTCGTCGCGACCGTCTTTGGGCCGACTCTCGTTTCCATGCAAAGGGTAGAGCAAGCCGAAGTCGGCACAATCCCCCGAGCTATTGGCTTCAGCATGACCGGACTCGGCATTGGCCTCCTCATTGGAGTCGTTGAGGCAATTGCCCGCAAGGCTTGGGTGCGCCTCGTTCTCGGTCGCAATGAAGGCAAGGATTGGCCCATCGACGCCGCCCAGACCTTCCTCGGTCGCGCCGAAGACGCTCATGTCCCATTGCGCGGCGACATGAACGTCGCGCCCTTCCACGCCTGCATACGCAAGGAGGGCCCGAGTTGGATGATTTATGACATGCAAACGCCAATCGGCATCGCGGTCAACGGTCAGCCGACCCGCCAAGCCACGCTCAATCACGGCGACACGTTCCAGATCGGCACGCACACTTTGCAATTCATGCTCAAGGGCGCCCCCGCGCCCGCTACCCCCAGCTACACCCCGCAACACCCCGCAACACCCAGCCACGCCCAGCCGACTCAGCAATTCCCCGCCACCCCCAGCCAAACCCAGCAACATCCAGCCATCCCCCAGCCAAACCAAGCTACTCCCAGCAATCCCCAGCTAAAAGCAATGAACGGCCCCCTCGCCGGACAATCCTTCCCCATCCACGGCGCAATCGAGGTCGGCCGAGAGTCCGGCCCCATCCCCCTCGGCTTCGACGCCCAAGTCTCCCGCCGCCACGCGCGCATCGAGGCCACGCCCCAAGGCATTCAAGTCACCGACCTCGGCTCCACGAACGGAACCCAAGTCAACGGCGTCCCCATCCAAAGCCAAACCGCAAAACCAGGCGAGACCATCACGATCGGTCACACGACTTTTCGAGTTGCGTGAACCCATAATTCAGCATCGCGTGAGACAGCAGCACGCTTGCATTTGACAGTCTACAACGGTAACATGCCGACGTCATGGGATTCGCCCGCCACATTCTTTCCGCCGCCCTCATGGGCATAACTGGAATGGCGTTTGCAGCAGTGACCTGTCCCCCAAAAACTGTACCAATATGAAGATGACTTTTGTAGGATTTGGGGAAGATGACAAAGAACAAGTTTAGTGCTGAGCAAGTGGTTCGCTTGCTGAAGGAGGCTGAGTCTGGTGAGCGTACGGTGACGGATATCTGCCGTGAGCGTGGGATCACGAAGAACACGTTTTACGCTTGG
>JADLGZ010000168.1 GCA_020849075.1 Fimbriimonadaceae bacterium
CTTGCTTATGGGGGTGGCTTCTGATGAGCGTGGATCTGACCGTCCTTCTGGGCGGAGTTGTCACAGGCATCCTCGCCCTTGCCCGGATAACTTTGACCCAGCATAAGGCACTGGTGGATCGGTTTGTCCGGTTTGTGGAGGCTACGATTGGACGTCAAGAGACCTCCGCGGAGCAAGTGGCTCATGCCTTGAGGGAACTGTCAGAGGGTACTCGCGAGAATACTGCGACCCTCCGCCGGATGGGTGAGCAATTGGGTGTCCATTTTCGGAAGGAGGCTTGATTGGCACTCTCGGTGTTGGTGGCCGATGTGCAAGCCCGGGCAAATGTTCACGACTCCGCTTATGAAGCGGAGATAGATGATGTGATTGCCCGGCTCTTGCCCGTGGTTTCTTATGCGATTCGTCCGGAGGCTTTGGCTTCCGGCGAGAGTGGGTTGGCGGCAACGTTGGACGATGGGGCGGCGGACATCGTAGCGGGGGCGTTTTTGGCCCAGCACTATCGCCGCCCGGAGCTCCTTGTTTCGCTGATGGTGGGCGACCTTCAACTATTTCCTCGGCGCTTTGATGATCCGGTTGATCCGAGCGGATTGGTGATGCAGGGTTGGAGCAAGCTTAAAGCTTGGCTGAGGCCGGACGCTTCATCGCCCGTTCTGGCGGCCTCAGGAAAGGGGATTCCCGCGTGAGTGTGTTACTTGAGCGCTTGGGGGCTTCGATTCGGGCCTTTGGTGATCCAATTGTCCTAGATGGTGTTCCCAGGTCTGCGTTTGTGCGGGTTTATTCCCCGGCGGAGGCTCGCCTGTACCTGTCCGAAGCGGCGGTTAGCGCCGCCTTTCGACCGATTCGCGGATTCTTTGTTGAGGCGGGCCTGTCCGTGGAGGTGGGGGATGTGATTGAATGGTTGGGCGATGATTATGAGGTGGCGTTTGTTCGCCCTTACCGGTTCGGGGGCGAGGACTTGGGCTTCGGGTTAATCGCTACCCTTAGCACCTAGTTCCATGACCGATCACCCCAGGTCGTCTGGAGGTAATCAAGCTGGGCCATATGATCATGGGTATGCCGAGAGCCGACATTGAGGATCATGCTGAGGGGGGCTTGTCCGAGGTTGAAGGGTAGGACGACTGTGGACGCGATCTGCTCTTCCGTAAGGGATGTGAGGGCTTGGCGATGTTCGGCCAACTTGGCGTCCCAGAGTGCAAGGGCTTCGGCCCGAGTGGAGAAGGCATTCTCGCGAGCGAGATGTTCGGCGTCGGCTTGTTCAGTGGTCGGAGCCGGGTAGGGCTTGCCGTGGAATAGCTCGGCGATGAAGCCAAGCGAGTAAGCACAATGAGCCACCAGGCTGATGGCGGTTCGGGCCGTGCCTCCCGGTGACCAAAGGAGGCGATCATCGGGGGTCTTCTCGAAGGCCCGCCGGAGGCGGCCATCGGCTTGTTCGAGTTCGGCAAGGGCGGATTCGACTAAGGGGTTCATGAATGAGTTAGGCCATCGCTTGGGTAAACACGGCGCGGATAACCTCATCGGGCACGGTCCATCCGTTCAACACTTTGTACTTTCCGTCTTCAAGCATGGAGCGGAAGCCTTGCTTCCGGGCGGCCTCATCTATGGCTTGGTATGAGGCTCCAGAAGCAATCGCGTGCTTGAAGTCAAGGGTTCCCATGAGGAGTTCGAAAACTCCCACTCGGCCTCGGAGACCGGTGCCTCGGCATTCGGCGCAACCTTTACCCTTCATGCACTTGGCGGTCTCAAGTTCGGCAGGGGTGATCT
Source organism: Fimbriimonadaceae bacterium (assembly GCA_020849075.1). Lineage (GTDB taxonomy): Bacteria > Armatimonadota > Fimbriimonadia > Fimbriimonadales > Fimbriimonadaceae > JAFLBD01. Next base: position 1,762 of record JADLGZ010000168.1, read on the forward strand.
TGAGCATGTCTATCTCATCTTGAGTGAGCTTATATGGTTCCATGCACTTCTGGCAGTTCAGTCGGATCAGGCGCTGGGCGAGGATCGCAACGGTGACACCAGCAATGAGATAGGGCTCAGCGCCCATGTCCACCATACGGCCGATGGTCTCCATGGAGTTGTTCGTGTGCAAGGTGCTGAGCACGAGGTGTCCGGTGAGCGCGGCTTGGATCCCGATACCGAGGGATTCGGGGTCGCGCATTTCACCGACCATCATTACGTCGGGGTCTTGGCGTAGGAACGACCGCATCACGCGGGGGAAGGGGAGTTTCTCTGTGACTTGGACTTGACCGACATCCTTGTCAAACTCGTATTCGATCGGGTCTTCGACCGTGACGATGTTCCGAGTCTTGCTGTCGAGGGTGAGGAGGCTGGCGTAGAGGGTGGAGGTCTTGCCGCTACCGGTAGGGCCCGTAACCAGGACTAGGCCATAGGGTACGGAGATGGCTTTTTGCCAGTTTTTGAGGACGCCCTCGGGCATACCCAGCTTCATGAGATCCACTTTCATGGCCCCAGGGTCAAGAATACGCATGACGATCTTCTCGCCATTCAGGCAGGGGACACACGAGGCACGGCAGGAAAGGCGCCGCCCCATGAACTCCATATCAATGCGGCCGTCCTGAGTTTCGCGGTTTTCGTCGATCCTCATTCCGGAGGCAAGCTTCAGGCGGGCGATGACATTTTGGGCGTGCTCGGGGGGGAGTTGGCCACCATCAATGAGGATTCCATCTTGGCGGAAGCGAATCTTGAGTTGATCGCGCTCGGGCTGGAGGTGGATATCGCTCGTGCCCATTTCTAGGGCTTGGATAAAAATATTGTCCACGATGCCAACGGCGAGGGACATTTCATCGCCGCCCATATCGCGGGCGGAGCCGCCTTCGCGCAGGACGAGGCGAAACTTCTTGCCGGCGCCGTAGTTGAAACTGTCGTTATAGGTCATGGTTTGACAAACAGGTACGCGGCCACGCACACGAGGAATCCCGCAAAAACGCGGCGCATGAGCAATGGGTCGAGACCGAGGGCCAGTTTACTACCCGCGTAGGCCCCGCCGAACAGGCCGACGGCAACCCAGATACCCTTGAGGACATCAATCTGCTGATTTTCCCAGTAGTTCTTGACGGCTAGGAGGCCAACGGGGGCGAGAAGGATGAGTAGGCTCGTCCCTTGCGCCTTCTGCTGGCTCATCTGGAAGGCAAAAAGCAAGAGCGGGACAATGATGATGCCGCCGCCAATGCCGAACAGGCCGCTACTGACGCCGGCGGCGAGGCCAATGAGGAGGCACAGGAGGATCTCCATATGCCGATCGTACCTAAGGCGCTTATTCGTCTACGGCGCCAAAGTTGGCGATGACGATATCGATGTCGGCCGCGTCAACTTCGGCGCTGAGGTCGAGGTCGGCGTAGGGGTCGCTGTCGCCGGGGAAGACTTGACCGAACGCCGCGATGACTTCGTCAATATCGGCGGCATCAATCTCGCCTGAACCATCTACGTCGCCGTTGATGAGGTTGACATCACCGAGGTCAATGGATTCGGGGGTCGCGCTGGGCGGCACGGGGGTTTGGGTATTGAGAGTCTTGTGTAGGAATGGACGGCCGCCTATTCGGACGGAGACCGCGCTGGTGGCGCCTGAAGGAGGAGTGGCGGGCACCGTGATCCAGTATGCATCGGAGGTGGCCGGATTCCCGAGAGGAAGGTCCTGAGTAAGATAGGTGACCGGGCCGGACGAGGCCGTGATTTGGATAGTCCGGGGATTGGCCGCGGTGGGAACGACATCTTCCAGGAAGACCTTGCCCTGAAAGTCTTGACCAGCGATGCCGAGAGATACGCTCAGGTTGCCTACTTCAAAGGCTCCGCCGGGGTTGTTTTGGTTGACCAAATCTGTGGCGGCGGTGCTGCGGAAGAAATTGGTGTCCGACGAGCCGCGGATCGTTTGTCCGGGCATAATACCGACCCAGTTCAACTCGCTAGGAGTTGCCATCTTGGAGTTATTGAAGTTGTTGTCAAGGGTGACGCCCATCCAGAACCGCGTTGATGGGAGATTGAAACCGCTCCCGGTTATATCGAAGAAAATCTCGGCGGTTGAGTTACCGGCGATGACCACGCCGTCGGTGGTGAATGCCGGGCCGAGATATGTACCGGGGCCGTAACCGGAGATATTGTTATGCCAGAAGCGGTATCGCGGGCGGAAGGCGACGCCGCCGGCGTTGTAGTTATAGAAGACGGTGGAGATAGCTGTGACGGGTTGGCCGGCATAGGGGGCTAGAGCGGTGACGTCATCGGCAAGGGTCTTGGTGATGGGCGCGGCCCCGGCGGTTGCGCCACTTGGGTAATGGCAGTTCAGGGCCATGGGCTCTGCGCGGTAGACCACGTAGGGAGATTGGGCCAACGCTAGGCTGGGTAAAGTGCATAGAGAGGCGAGGAGAAGGCGCATGGGGGGCTTATAATAGGTGTGAATCGCAGGAGCTGTGCCAAAAGGCAGAGGCGTCCGTTTTTATGGACGCCTCTGAGTTCAACTAAGTTCAGTTGAGTCCGCTGGACTTAGTCGTCCATCGCGCCGAAGTTAGCGATCACGATGTCGATATCAGCTGCGTCTACTTCGCCGCTATCATCCACGTCGGACGACGCCATACCTGTACCGCCTGGCCACATTTGCCCAAAGTCGGTGATCACCTGATCAATGTCAGCGGCATCCACTTCCGTCGAGTTGTCAACGTCGCCATTCTGCAAGGCTACTGCACCTGCATCAGCGCCAGACCCAGCAAGGTTGACCGTAACGTTCTTCTTTAGGTAGGGCGAGCCGTCAAACACTAGCGTAACCGGACCAGTGAGGCTGGCGGGAGCACCAATCGTAAAGTTGGACGTCGTGGCTGTGTTCGGGTTAACGGTCACGAACAGGGAGTTAAGCTCTGTGTTGCCCTGCATCAGCTTGATCGTGACGTTTCGGAACAGGGCCATCGCATCTACTGTGTCATTCAGCGTTACGGTGCCCGTAATGTTCTGGCCCGGGACGCGGATCGCACAGGAAAGGTCAGCTGAGGATCCTGCTGGCATCAATAAGGCCGTGTGGTCAAGATTCGTACCGGCTGGGTTGTCTACGCCAAAGAGGGTGTCGGCTGCGGCCGTCGGCGCGAAGACAGTATCCGTGCTCGTGCCGATAGTCGGGCTGAACATGATCGTGGCGAGGTTATCCATCTGCGTTGCATCAGCGGGTGGAAATGCGCCTGCGGTGAGGTTTACGGCATCGTAGAACATGCCGACCCACAGTTTCTGTCCCGGTGCTGGAACTGGAAGGAAGCCGGCGGGTAAGGCGTTAGTGCCCCATACATTGGCGGCGTTGGGGTTCAGGTTAAGCGTGAAGCCAAATCCCGTTGGTGCCGGTGTCGAATTGAGCAGATAGGTTCCAGGATTGGGAATTCCGGTTGGGGCGTTGGTGGCACTGTCCGCCAACCAGAAGAAAAAGTTAGCCCGCACTCGTACGCCAACGGTGTTCGCGTTGATCGTGGTGAAGGAGAAGCCTGTGGCATCCATACCGCCCGTTGTGGGGGCAACGTCGTCCATTACCATTGCGGAAACGACGCCGGTGGTAGCCGTGTTGTCGGTGCCTAGGAAGATGTAGTTAGTGAATGATCCCGGAGGAAGGGCATTGTAAACGGGAAATTGAGCGTGTGCGATTCCCGCAAGGGTCGTTATTGCGACCATAGAAGCTAGAAAGTTCTTGTTCATTTTGGTAGTGGTCCTCGTGAAACGTCTCGCACTTCGGGTGGAAGCGCGAACTCCCTCTAATATATCCCAAGTTGAACCTAAGTGTTCGTAATTCTTCCAAGAACTGTAAAACGTCCTAGGAACCCGAGGCGAAGTTGTTTCGGCCAAACCTGAGGCTATTCCACATTCTGCCGATAATCTCACTCAGGAAATCGCCAGATTTTGCACCGGAGAGCAAAGTGAGTTTACGGATAAACACCAATATCACGGCCTTGAGCGCCTTGCGCAGCCTCAACAATACGACAGAGGCGATGAGCCGACAGATTTCGCGCCTGAGCACAGGTCTGCGGATCAACAACGCCGCCGATGACCCGGCCGGCTTGATTATCAGCGAGAACCTACGAACTCAGATGCTCGGCATTGACCAAGCCACTCGAAACGCCCAGGACGCGGTGAATATGACCAAGACGGCGGAGGCCGCCTTGGAGGAGATTCAGAATCTGATCCGCAACATGCGGGGTATTGCTGTGCACTCGGCGAACACCGGCGTGGTGGATGCCAGCATGCTTCAGGCGAACCAAGCTCAGATCCGCAATGCGATCCAGTCTATTGACCGTATTGCCTCGCAGACCAGTTGGGGAACCCGGAAGCTCCTCGATGGTTCAGCCGGTGCTCAAGCCAATATTACCAATGGCGCGGCCGTCGGTTCGATCTTTGTGGGTGGCACTTTCAATGGTGAGACGGTGACTTCCGGTGCGATCACGATAGATCGCGTTACGGCTGCCGAGCGGGCCAGTGTGACGTTAGGTAATAACTTTGGCTCGACCGCTTCCATCGTCACGACGCCCGGCGCGTTTGTGATCAACGGGTTCAGTTTCAGCACGGATGGTAGCGAGTCGGTTCAATCGGTGCTCACCAAGATCAATGCGATGTCGGGAACGACCGGAGTGACGGCTCAGTTCGCGGGAGGTTCGATCTCCCTGACCGCCAATGAGTACGGATCTGCACACGCGGTGAACTTCTTTGACCCATCTAATGTTCTTCACACCTCCAATAGCGCGACCGATACGGGCGTGGACGCGGTGTTTAATGTTTCGATGAACACGACCAATGGGGTTCAGACCGTGCCGGTTACGGGGCAAGGCCTCCGCCTAATGGACGGCTTTGGCAATATCATTTTGCTGACGGAGCAGGGGAATGCGACAGCCGGCGTCCAATCTATTGGAATGATGACGGCGGGCGCGGTGAACTTCCACATTGGCGCGGGAGCGAACCAGTCGGTAGCTTTTTCGATGCCGAATGTGTACGCAAATCGTATGGGGACGGGCGTGATCGCCGGGAAAGACCTCTCAACGATTGATGTGACCACCCAAGTGGGTGCGCAGCAGGCGATTCAGATCGTTGACGCGGCGGTTTCCCAGTTGGCCCAGTGGCGGGGTGACATTGGGGCGTTTCAGGTCAACTTTTTGGATTCGACCATTCGATCTCTAGGCGTGGAGAAGGAGAACTTGGCGGCTTCCGAGAGTCAGATTCGTGACGCGGACATCGCGCAGGAGATGACGAGCTACACGAAGTACCAAATTTTGCAGCAGAGCGGTATGGCCATGTTGGCGCAAGCCAATCATGCCCCTACAAATGTTCTGCAATTACTCCAACAATAGTTATGGCGCTGACGAGAGCGCCAGGAAGCACTGATAAGTTCAAAGTTGTAGGCGCGGTCATGTTGGCCGCGCCATTTTTTTCAATCGCAGAGGGAATACCAGGTGCCGGTCCAGGCGTTCGGATCATTACTGGCCTCGCCAGACTTTCGGCCTTCGGGGTTCACGCGTTGCTCGTCAAACTTGCCCGCATTGGTGGTGGACCGGGCACTCCCATCGGCGAAGATGACGGTACCGCCGACGGGGCTCCAGCGTCGGAAATAATCACCCGGGGGCGGACAATCGTAGCCGTAGCGGTCGCAGGCTGTTGCTAGGATAGACCGCGAGAAGAAGGGCATCATTTCGGTGCGCATCATCCGGGTGTTGCTGGGGTCTTCCATGCTCCCAAGGGTCGTTGGGCGGCTGAAGTTAAGAACGGTCGCATTCTGGATGGAGTAATTCTGCACGACGCTGAACACGCAACTGGTGAATCGGTAGCTCGTGCCATAGGCGGCGAAATAGGTGGGTTTGCCTCTGAGCCAGGCGGGCAGGCTGGAGCGGTTTAGATAGGGGCCGCCGGCGTCGGTGGGGCTACTGAAAATCTCCTTGTTCTTGGCATAGGGGAGTACCCAGACCTCGACGCCTCGATGCAGGGGGCCGGGTGGGTTGATCTCGTCGTAAGCCGAGAAGATGGGCATCCCGTCGTCATGATCGCTGGTGTACATCATGGTGGCCATGCCGATTTGGCGGCCATTGCTGATGCAAGCGGTGCGTTTGGCTGCCTCGCGGGCTTGGGCAAACACGGGAAAGAGGATCGCGGCGAGGATGGCGATGATCGCGATCACGACGAGGAGTTCGATGAGGGTGAAGGCTCGTTTCATGGTTCTATTGGAAAGCCACCCACGCTTTGTTGGCGGAGGTGGCGGGAACCACGACCGCAGTGCCTACGCCGGTATGAGCCGGATCAGGTCCAAGGGTCCGCAGAATGATCTCTGCATCTCAGCCGCCTTCGCGACACCCCTTGCGGATTGCTTTCTATTGTCAGCATACCGCGAGAGACGGGGTTAGCTACCGCGCTTAAAGAGCTTGAAGAAGGATTGCTCGATTTTGCGACTGGACTTATAGAGCTTTGGCTGGAGCTTGTCGAGAGCACTAACCGGCCATCGGGGTTTGGGGATGGCGGCGTCGGAATAGTTCACCTGAGCCTTGTTTAGGGGCATTCGCATCGGGCGATGATGGGTGCGGAAGAGATAGTCCCAGACGGCCCATCCCCAGAAGCCGACGACCGCCTGATTGGTGATGGGTCGCCAGTGGTGCATCAGGTGGAAGCCATAGATATGGCGGACGATACCTCCCCAAAGCCGATGTTCCATCGCGGGCTTCCAGTAGCGTTCGTAGGGAAGGTGCAATAGAGCGTGCCAAATCTCATACGCCGCATAGGCGAATGTTGAGCAGATGAGCATGGAGATGATCACGGGCTGGGACGGGAAGGCCCACTTGATGGGAACCGCGATGAGGCCGACAAAGATCAGGAAGAACACGCTGATGGCGAAGGGCGGGAACTGCATAGATTCCTCCTGATGCTCATGCTCGATGGGATAGTCACTCTGCACTTCGACCATCTTCTCAGGTTCCTTCTTCGAGACCGGAGCCTTGACATTGGTTAGACCATGATGATCATCGTGGCACTGGTGCATGATGCCCAAGAAGGGAAGCACCGACGAGTGAAGCAAATAGCGGTGGTAGAGGAACTCGAACAAACTGAGGGGGATGCCGAATGCAAAGGTCCACGCCAGTAGCAACCCAGGTTGGGCGAGTTCGCTCTTGAATTGGTCGGGTCGAAGCCAGTAGAACAAGCCAATGGCGGCGGCCAGTTGGGCCCCCGTGATCAGAAAGAATGGTAGGAAATTGAATCGACCCGTGGCAAGCTCATGGTCATGGTCGTGCTGATGTTCTTCCAGCAGTTCCTCAAACGTGAGGATGTCGGCCTTGTCTTCCTTTAGGCCTTTGTCGAGGAGATCTTCCGTGAGCACGAGTGCACCAACAATACCAGCTTGACTTGCCGGATTACCCAGATCGGGCGAAATAGTGATCTAAGGCGCGAGAAAGAGGTGGCATGGGGCCAAGACAGGCGGAGAGCTTGCCTGAATCAAGGGCAGAGTACACGGGGCGCCGGGCGGCGGTCGGGTATTCGGCGGTGGTGATGGGCCGACGTAGTCCCTGGGCGTTGGGCATACGCTCTTGAATCTGGCGGGCCAACTCGAACCAGGTCATCACCTCGGGCCCAGCGGCGTGAAAGAGGTCCGGCGGGGGATTTCTCTCGATCAGGTCAAGGGCCTTCTCGGCGAGGAAGGGGGCATAGGTCGGGGTCCCGGTCTGGTCATTGACGATGCCGAGATCGTCATCCCTGCGGTTCGCCATGGTCCGAAGGAAATTCTTGCCGTGGGGGCCAATGACCCAACTGGTGCGGAGAATCCACGCTTGGGCACCGGAATCGTGGACGGCCTCCTCTCCTTGAAGTTTTGAGTTCCCATAGACTCCGATTGGACAGACCGGATCATCTTCAGTGTAGGGGGTTGTTGCATCGCCATCAAAGACGTAGTCGGTGCTGAAGTGGAGGAGTTTGACTCCCGACATGGCGCAGGCTCGGGCCAGATAACCCACGCCTAAGCCATTGGCAGCATAGGCGAGGTCGGGCTCTTCTTCGGCCTTATCAACCGCGGTGTAGGCCGCGCAATTGATGACGATGTCTAGGTCGCCAAACTCGCCGGCGACGATGCGCCCACTGCAGACCGGATCTGAGAGATCAAACTCGGAACGCGGCAAGGCGGTGACTTCGTGGTGCCGATGGTGCGCGAGACTCGTGATCTCGGTCCCGAGCATTCCGGTGGCGCCAGTGATCAAGATCTTCATTGGCTGTCAATCAGATCGAAATGCAATTCTCCGCTTCGGCTGGGCATTCTCGTAGCGGCTCTGGGGCGGCCGAGGTCATCGAAAAGTACCGCATTGGCGAGGCCAAACTTTGGATTCAATCGGACCTTGCCGAACATGACGACGCATCGCTGATTGTCGGGTAACTCAACCACCCCTGCGAAACCCCCGGCGTTCATGTCCACGGACTGACCGCGCCATACGATCCGAGAGCCTTGTACGACGGGCGGGTTGGGTATCTGGCGAACGAGGGCGGCAAACTCAGGGCTCCTTCGGGGGTCGGCGATTAGGACCTGACGGTTCAAGCTTGCTGGGAGCGTGGGGCCCGTGGAGCGTACCGGTCGTCCGAGGAGAGAAGTAGCCATGGCTTCGTCTCCTTCTCGCACCCAAATCCTCGCCTGCATTGACCGACTCAGGCTGGGCGGGAAGGAGGCTGAGTCAATGCTTCGCATGATGCGGTGCCAAGGATCAAAGGTGATCGCCTTTGGCTTGAACGGAACCTGAATGCGCAGGGTTTCGCTGGACTTTCCACTGGAGAGGGGTAGCTTGACGAATTGCCATTCGCCGTCCGTCCCTTCGACAAGGGCCTCCATCCGTAACCGATAGGGCGCGCTCGTAAAGCGGAGGGTGCCGCTACATTCCCAGTCGGCTTTGCCTTCACTCATGCCGACATCCGTGACTTCAAACTCGGCAAAGCCGGGACGACGGAGCCACTGATCGAAGAACCAGCGCAGGTCCCGTTTGGCAATGCGGAGGACGATACGTTCGAAATCTTCCCATTCTCCCGTTGATCCTCGTGGTTGTTCGCGCAGCCAGTGCTGGATTGCAGTTCGCATGACGTCCTCGCCCAGTTCTTGTTCGAGTAGATCAAGGACGAGGCCGCCCCGCCCGTATCCAATCGCCGAGGCTGAACTGCCCGTGTCGGCACCCGCACTGATTGCAGGCTGGGCCTTGAAAGCAGGAATCCCGATGGGAATGTCGGAGAAAGCTAGACGCAGGTCGGTCCGATTGCCGGATACGCCTTCGCGGTAGTAGTAGTTTTCGCAGAAGCTGGCGAAACTTTCGTTCCAGAGGGAGCGGAGATAGGTTTTCGGGATGACGCCGCCAAAGAAAGTGTGTCCGGTTTCGTGGGGGTCAATATCGGGGAGCCAACCCTTTGGGTAAGTCGCATAGGAGTAGGCCTCTAGTGCGCCGCCGACCATTCGAGCGGAGACCAATGAACCCCAACTAGGATAGGGCCAAGGCAGGAGCTTGTTGTAAAAGCCAATGATGCCAGCATTGATCTCGTTTTGCAGGCTCAACTCCTCCGGTTTGAGATCAATGCCGCCTGTCCAGAAAGTGATGTGGCCCACCTTTTGTGAGCGGATTGTGTACTTGCCGCTGGCGGCAGACAGCACCGAGATCGGGAGCGGATTGTGCCATACCGTCACACGCTTGCCGGACTCGATGACCTCCTTTTGCTTCATGCCGTGGCTGATGCTACGCCAGTCGGGGGGGCTGATGATTGTAGTGTCGGAGGTTGAGGCTTGGCGGGCGAGGGATGGCCACCAGCACGCTCCTGCGAGCATCATTTCATCGCTTCGCATTTTGCCGTCTAGTTCGGGGTCGGCGAGGATCGCTTCGTAGGTGAACTTCAGCTTGAACTCGTTACCCTCAGGTCGAGCGATGCTGATCGTACCGGCGGCTTGATCGTATTTGACCCTCTGAGCGTTCGGTCCTGTGATGTTTTTGATCGACCATTCGGGGCCAATTCGTACTTGAAAGTAGGGTTCTTTGGGGCCGGTTGCTCGAAAGGTAGCGGTGTCTTCGATCATCACCCTGGAGGAGAGGGGCTCCATGCGAATCGTAAAGGCATGGTGGTCGAGGTGGAGTCCGAAATCATTCGCTTCCTCAATTTTCTTGCCGAGGCCCTGATTGTCCCATTCAAAGACCTGCTCGCCGATATCCTCGCAAGTTAGGGGAGTCGAAAATACAGCAAACCGGCGATTGGAGTTCGGCTGGGCGAGTTCGTGGACGGTCCAGCCCCTGCTCCCGCCGCCATAGACGCCACCATGGCGAATGAAATCAAATGCGGTGGGCCTCAGGTCGCCAGGCTTGGCCAGAGCCAAGAGGGCACCGATGTCCCGCTTGTTGGCGAGTTCATTGAGTTTTTCTAAGGTTGCGGATTGGGGAAGGAGAATGGCGAGGAGGTCCATGGCAAAGTGCGGCTAGCTTGCATCATAATACTGACTCACACGGCGAGGTAGCTCAGGTGGTTAGAGCGAAGGACTCATAACCCTTAGGTCGCGGGTTCGACTCC